>JAFADQ010000307.1 GCA_023424725.1 Bacteroidota bacterium | reverse complement strand
GATTAAAAAGATTAGAATACCGGGGCTACGACAGTGCCGGTATTGCTTTGCTAAACGGAACCCTTAATGTTTTCAAGAAAAAAGGGAAAGTTAGCGAACTCGAAAAATTTCTGGTAGACAAAGACCTCTCGAGCAGTATTGGCATGGGCCACACCCGTTGGGCAACCCACGGCGAGCCAAACGACCAGAACGCGCACCCGCACTACTCTAATTCAGGCAAGCTGGCTATTATCCATAACGGAATTATAGAAAACTATGCTACCCTGAAAACAGAAATGGAGGCCCGCGGCCATGTGTTTAAAAGCGAAACCGATTCGGAAGTTTTTGTTCACTTTATAGAAGATATTCAGGAAAACAACCATTGCTCGCTGGAAGAAGCGGTGCGGTTGGCGCTGCACGAAGTAATTGGTGCTTACGCGATTGTGATATTATCTGTAGACGCTCCAAACCAGCTTATCGCGGCCCGTAAAGGCAGCCCATTGGTAATTGGTGTTGGCCAGGACGAGTTTTTCCTTGCCTCGGATGCAACGCCTATTATAGAATATACCAGCGATGTAGTGTATCTGAATGATTACGAAATCGCGGTTATCCGTAACGGCGAGCTCGATATCCGCAGCCGCGAAGATGTAGTGCAAACGCCTTACATACAGCGCCTCGAGATGGAGCTTGAAAGCATAGAAAAAGGCGGATACCCGCACTTTATGCTGAAAGAAATTTTTGAGCAGCCGCGTTCTATCCAGGATTGCCTTCGCGGCCGCTTAATTGCCGCGCAAGACCACCTGAACATGGGCGGAATACGCGAGTACGAAGAGAAATTTAAGAATGCCGAGCGTATTCTTATCGTAGCCTGCGGCACCTCATGGCATGCCGGCCTTGTGGCCGAATATTTACTGGAAGAACTGGCCCGCATACCCGTAGAAGTAGAGTACGCTTCTGAATTCCGTTACCGCAACCCGGTAATTAAAGAAGGCGATATTGTAATAGCCATTTCGCAGTCGGGCGAAACCGCCGATACGCTGGCCGCCATAGAGCTTGCCAAAAGCAAAGGCGCCATGATATTTGGCGTTTGCAACGTAGTAGGCTCTTCTATTGCGCGGGCTACCGATGCCGGAGCGTATACGCACGCCGGACCCGAAATTGGCGTAGCCTCTACCAAAGCCTTTACCGCGCAGGTTACTATTCTTACCATGATGGCCCTGATTATTGGCAACAAGCGCGGCACCATAGAGAACTCGCGCTACCGCCAGCTAATGGTAGAGCTGGAGAATATTCCGGCAAAAGTAGAGCGCTGCCTTGAGCTGAACGATCAGATTAAAGTTATTTCTGAGATCTTTAAAGACTCCAGCAACTTCCTTTACCTGGGCCGCGGGTTTAACTTCCCGGTTGCTCTGGAAGGCGCGCTTAAGCTAAAAGAAATCAGCTACATACACGCAGAAGGCTACCCGGCAGCAGAAATGAAGCACGGGCCAATAGCGCTGATAGATGAGCAAATGCCGGTGGTAGTAATTGCCACCCGCGACAGCTCGTACGAGAAAATAGTATCGAACGTGCAGGAAGTGCGCGCCCGCAAAGGCCGTGTAATTGCTATTGTAACAGAAGGCGATACCGTGATTCCGCAAATGGCCGAGTTTGTTATCGAGGTTCCGGACACGCACGAAGCTTTAACGCCGTTGCTGTCTGTAATTCCGTTGCAGTTATTATCGTACCACATTGCCGTAATGCGCGGTTGCGATGTAGACCAGCCACGTAACCTGGCTAAATCTGTAACGGTAGAATAAATTCAGAATATAATTATGATAAAAGCGAAGCCTGAGCAACCGGGCTTCGCTTTTTTTATGCTGTGGCGGGCAAAAAAAGGCCCATCATAGGCTAACTAATACGCGTAAATAGTTTTTCTCAGACAGAATACACAATAAATCGTACCTTCGGTTTAGAAACAAAAACCCTACAGATATGGAAAATAAAATCATCAACAGCAAAGATGCGCCGGCGCCTATCGGGCCTTACAGCCAGGCCGTGCTGGCCGGAAATACGCTGTATGTATCCGGGCAAATTGCGCTGCACCCCGAAACCGGCGAGCTGGTGCAGGGCTCTATAGAAGAAGAAACGCACCAGGTTATGCGCAACATGAAAGCTGTGTTGCAAGAAGCCGGAATGCCACTAAGCTCGGTAGCAAAATGCACTATTTTCGTGAAAGACATGGGCAACTTCGGCAGAATAAACGAGGTGTATGGCAGCTATTTTCAGAACAACCCGCCTGCCCGCGAAACGGTAGAGGTTAGCCGCTTGCCAAAAGATGTGAACGTGGAGATTTCGTGCATTGCCGTTAGCAGTACCAGAGGCGTAAAATTAAGCGGCGGTTTGTAAAATTACCTTAGACCATGTTTGAATTTTCTATTTCTGTCTGTAAATCACCGCTTCCGGAACCTGATTTCAGTTCTTTTTTTGCTCGTAACCCGGCTATGAGCTGCAAAAACAACTTCATCAGAACCCGAAATCAGTGATTTTCGACTTCGAAAACAAAGTTTAAACATGGTCTTAGCAAATAAAAGCTGCGGGCATCGAAAAACGGTGCGCTGGCGGCTAATTAATCAACATAAAACAGGCTGGTTGTTTATAACGACCAGCCTGTTTTATGTTGTTATAAAGTATAAAATGATGCTTGCAGCCTCTTATAGATTTAGTATAGTTGGTAAAATTAAAAGGGTTTGCCGCCTTCCAGGTCTTCTTCTACATCCAGGTGTTTAGGTTCGTCGGAGCAGGAATAAGGGTCGGTAGGAGGTTTTATTTCTTTAACCGGCAGCGGGTCTGTGTCTTCGTTTACCGAGGTTTTCCCCAGCTCAATTTCCTGGTTTACTACGCGCACGGCGTATTCTGATGGGAAAATATCGCGGCCATATTTTACCGCATATTGCCGCGTAAAAACCGCGCCGAAAAACAAGATCTGCGACGAGTAAAAAACCCAGATCAGAATTAACACAATAGTACCCGCGGCGCCATAAATTGAGGCCGGATTGCTGGTGCCCAGGTATAAACCAATTAAACTTCGCCCGATACTGAAAAGAATGGCCGTTACCAAACCGCCAACCCAAACATCGCTCCAGCCTATAATGGCATCGGGTAAAAATTTATAAATACTGGCGAAAAGCAATGTTAAAATGCCCAGCATTACCAGGGCGTTTCCGGCATGAATAAAATAATACACCATGGTGCCCGAAAAAACCTGATCGAGATAAGGGCCAAGCGCTACCAGAATTGCATTTGTAGCCAGCGATAACAACAAAAGTAGCGTGATGCCCAGAATGAGTGTAAAAGACAAAAACCTGTCGCGGAAAAGCTTTAAGAACTGATTTCGGGGTTTAGGTTTTACGCACCAGATGGCGTTTAGCGAATCTTGCATAGAAATAAAGGCACCGGTGGCCGCGATAAGTAAGGTCGTTATACCTATAACAGCCGTAATATCTACAGACGTGCTTTTACTGATGGTTTCTACCATGCTTTGCACTTCCAGAGCACCTTCGGGGCCAACAAAATCGCGCAGCTCGGCATACACTCTGCCTTTTACCGCCTCGCGGCCAAACATAGATCCGGCAATGGTTATTAAAATAATAAGCACCGGCGGCAGCGCGAAAACCGTGTAATAGCTTAAAGCCGCGCCTTTGTTAAACGAATCGGTGGCCATAAACTGCTGACCCGATTTAGCGAGAAGCTGCCATAAACGCTTTAATTTTTGCCTCATTTTTATTGTTTGAAGCTAACTTTTGCCTTGTGTGCCATGCTATGTTATACCTAAAGTAGAGCTATATAGTTAGCCGGTTTTTGGGTGAATGTAAGCTGCAACGGGCAAAAAAACGGGCGCCGCAGCCTAAACCCTCTAAACAGCGCTGCACCTATTACGAGTTCTGAGCAATTATGCAAACAATTCAGGCTTCCACCGCCAATTTTTGTACTTTTGCACCCGGAATGAAGTGTCGTCGTTTTTATTAACTATTCACTCATCCACTCATCCACTCATCTACAAAATAAAATGGACAGACCTGTTCGCGTGCGCTTTGCCCCAAGCCCAACCGGCCCGCTTCACATCGGCGGAGTTCGCACTGCTTTATATAATTACCTGCTGGCCCGCAAAACCGGCGGCGCCATGATTTTGCGCATAGAAGATACCGACCAAAACCGCTTTGTGCCCGGCGCCGAAGACTACATCCGCGAATCGTTGGAGTGGTGCGGCATAGAGTTAGACGAAAGCCCCTGGAAAGGCGGGCCACATGCACCCTACCGCCAGAGCGAGCGAAAGCCTATGTACTGGCAATATGCCAAGCAACTGATAGATGCAGGCCATGCCTACTACGCCTTTGATACCGCCGAAGAACTGGATGCCATGCGCGAAAGGCTGAAAGCGGCAAAAGTGGCCACACCGCAGTACAACGCCATTACCCGCGCCCAGATGAAAAACTCGCTTACGCTTCCGGAAGATGAAGTAAAGCGCAGACTTGAGGCCGGCGACCCATACGTGATCCGCTTGAAAGTGCCCCGCAAGGAAGAGGTGCGCCTGAAGGATATGATCCGTGGCTGGGTAATGGTGCACAGCAGCAGCATAGACGATAAAGTGCTGATGAAGAGCGACGGCATGCCGACGTACCACCTGGCCAATATCGTAGACGACCATTTAATGGAGATAACGCACGTAATTCGTGGCGAAGAGTGGCTGCCAAGCGCGCCGCTGCACGTGCTGCTGTACCGTTATTTGGGTTGGGAGAGTACAATGCCGGAATTCGCGCACTTGCCTTTATTGTTGAAGCCCGACGGAAACGGAAAGCTGAGCAAGCGCGACGGCGATAAATTCGGTTTTCCGGTTTTTCCGCTGCAGTGGCGCGACCCCGAAACCGGCGAAACCAGCATGGGCTACCGCGAGAGCGGCTATCTGAAAGAAGCCTTTGTTAACTTCCTCGCTTTCCTTGGCTGGAACCCCGGCACGGCGCAGGAAATTTTCTCTATGGATGAATTGATCCAGGAGTTTACCGTAGAGCGCATCGGCAAATCGGGCACCAAGTTCGATCAGGCAAAAGTAAAGTGGTTTAACGAGCAGTATCTGCGCGCCTTGCCCGATACCGAACTTGCTAAATATTTGCATGCCGCGCTAGCCGACCACAACATGAGCTGCGACGACCAAAAAGCGGTGCAGATCGTAAGTTTGATGAAAGAGCGGGTGTCGTTTCCGCAGGAATTCTGGCAGGAGGCGAAATATTTCTTTATCGCTCCGGAAAGTTATAACGAGCAGGTGGCCGCTAAAAAGTGGAATGCGCAGGGCGCAGCGGCATTTACCGACTTCGGAAATCAAATAAATTCGGTAACTCCGTACACCGCCGACAACATAAAAGCGTTACTTCTTCGTATACTAGAGCAGCACCAGCTAAAGATAGGGCAGGTAATGCAGGCCCTGCGCCTTGCCGTAACCGGCGTAGAGGCAGGACCCGATCTGATGGCCATTATGGAAATAATAGGACCAGAAGAAGTTAGCAGCCGTATTGAGAGGGCACTGGTGCAATTGCATCAATACACCCAGGGCAATGTTTAAATAAAAATTAAACAATGCCTTAAAATACAGCAATGCTATGGCACGTAAAAAAGACACCGGAAAAAAGAAAGCCGAGAAAAAACCAAAGGTGCACAAAGACCTGGAAGGCTTTGAAATAAAGGTAAACCCGCTGGGAGAAATTACGTCTAATTACTCGATAGAACAATTAAACGAATTTTTGAACAAGAACGTGCGCGACAAAAAACTGGTACACCGCAAAGACCTCGGCTTCGAGCCGGTGGGCGCTTCTGAGATAGATCCGGAAGATGAGGACTTTGAAACGGAAGAAGAATACGGCTACGACGACGAAGATCTGGACGATCTGGACGAAGACACCGACGCCCTGGACGATGCCGACTCGCTTGACGACGATTTCGAAGACGAGGGCGAAGACCCCAACTTCGATGAGTTTGACGAAGACGACGACAAGTAATTTAAGCAACCGCCTGCGCCTGCAGGTAAAGCAGCAAAAGAAAAGCTTCTGAGGCAACAGCTTCAGAAGCTTTCTTATTTTAGGCTGCAGCGCCCAATTTATTGGCCGTTGCAGGGTAAAAGCCGCCGTTTCCTGGCGCAAGGATTTCCTTGTGCCTGCCGCGCGAGCGGCAAAACCAATCTCTCCGCCATGTGCGGGTTCTGAAGTTAAAGAGCAGAAGTTAATACAAATGGAAAAAATTTCGTTCATAATAGTTGCCGCTACCGCGGCAGTCACAAGGAAATCCTTGCGCCAGGGGCACCTGCGCGGAGGCGAAAGGGAAATGTTAATTTTAGGCTGTGGTGTTCAAAAATTTGGCCGTTACAGGTTAAGAGAGCAGCCAGCTTAGCAAAGAAGTCGTACTATTTTTCATGAGTCGAAAATACAAATTCCGGGATCAGCAGAAGCTGTATTTTGTTAGCTTTTCGGTAGTGTATTGGATGGATGTGTTTATAAGAGACGAGTACAGGCAGATCCCGCTCGATAGTCTTCGCTATTGCGGTAAACATAAAGGGCTTGAAGTGTATGCCTGGTGCATTATGACAAGCCACGTGCATTTTATAATCGGTAGCCAGGGCAATAAGCTGGAAGATATTATGCGGGACCTGAAGCGGTTTACATCGCAGGAAATCCGGAAAGCTATACAACTACATCCGCAGGAAAGCAGAAAGGAGTGGATGATCTGGATGATGGAACGTGCTGCAAAACGTAACAGTAACAACAGCAAAAGCGGATCTCAGTTCTGGCAGCAACATAACCATCCTATTGAGCTGTCCAGCAATTTTCTATTGCAGCAAAAGCTGGATTATATTCACCGCAACCCTGTAGAGGCTGGCTTTGTTACCGCGCCCGAATATTACCCCTACAGCAGCGCCCGCGATTATGCCGGCGAAAAGGGTTTGTTAGACATCATCCTGATAAAGTGAAAATTCCTTCGGTGCTAAGTCAGCGCGCCCTGGCGTCCGTACGGATGCCTGCCGCGGTAGCGGCAACATTTAGCCACTGCATTAT
>JAFADQ010000364.1 GCA_023424725.1 Bacteroidota bacterium | reverse complement strand
ACAAGACCGGCACCCATCACCACTACTTCTTTGGTTTTCTCTTCCATAAAAGGGAATAGATGTTTGTTGGGGTGAAGATACGGCGATTCGGTGAATTTGCCAGATTTGGATTGGTTTTCCCGTAACGCCGGGCTCCTGCCCGGTACGGAATCATACCGGGCAGGAGCCCGGCGTTACGGGTATCGCCACAACAACGAACTATCGCCGTAACTCAAAAACCGGAAATCGTTTGCTAATGCATAGTCATAAACTGTGCGCCAGTCATCACCAATAAACGCCGACACCAGCAACAGCAATGTGCTTTCGGGCTGATGAAAATTGGTAACCAAGCCTTTGCAGATCCGGAATTCGTACCCCGGCCCGATCAGAATTCCGGTGCGGCCAGTTAGGGCAGATTGATTAGTTTCCTGCAACATTTTAATAATTGTTTCCAGAGATTCTTTTGCTGATGCGGTTGCGAGCTCTTTTTGCTCGTAGGGTTGCCATTGGTTTACCTGTAGCGTAGTGTTTTTTGAGCCCTGCAGCAATTTCAGCCCAAACCAGTACAAGCTTTCCAGTGTACGCAAAGAGGTGGTGCCTACGGCGATAATCGCTCCTTCGGTTTTATCTGTGATTGCCTGCAGGGTTTCCAGCGAAATACTGATCTCTTCTGTGTGCATTTCGTGGCCCAGCATGGTATCGGCTTTTACCGGACGGAAAGTACCCGCGCCAACATGCAGGGTAATATAACGGCAATCGATATTTTTTTGCTGAAGGCTTTTTATTACGTTGGGTGTGAAATGCAAACCGGCGGTGGGAGCGGCAACGGAGCCTTCGTGGCGGGCATACACGGTTTGGTAACGGTGCTCGTCGGCTTCGTTGGGTGTACGCTTAAAGTACGGCGGCAACGGCAATACTCCGGCTGCATCCAACACATTGGCAAAAGGGATTTCGGCAGGATTCCAGGAAAATTCTACGAGAAAATAATCGCTTTTAAACTCCAGCTTTTCGGCGCTTAGCTCAACTGGTTTTTGGTCTATGACGAGGTCTTTTTTGAGCTCCCCAGCCTTCCATTTGCGGGCATTGCCTATCAGGCATTTCCAGACGCAGGTTTGGGCTTGCTGCATGGCCTGCTGAATTTCGGCTACGGGCGCTACCGGCTCGAGGCAAAAAATCTCTATGGTTTGTCCGTTCGGGTTTTGGAAGAGCAGCCGCGCGTGCACCACGCGGGTATCGTTAAACACCAGGAGGCTGTTCTCGGGCAAATGCTCGCTTATGTTTTTGAAGCTGGTGTGGCCAATTTTACCGCCGTTGTAGAGCAACAGCTTGCTGGCATCGCGCTCGGGCAGCGGAAACGGGGCAATGCGGTTGTCGGGCAGCTGGTAGGTGTAGTCTTTTATAGAAAGCTGCTGGAGGTTTTCGGGCAGATGCGGCATAGTATCTGCAAAGGTCGGGATTTTGAGGGAAGGTGTGGTAATAGTTGTTTTTTGCGGAGGTAGAAATTGCATCCTCTCCTTAGCTTCTTAGTAAGGAGGAATCACTGCATGCTTCCAAGCATGCAAATTAGAAAGCCTGGAGGCTTACAGTAGCACGTTCTTAGCTTGGAAGCTAAGAACAGAAGGGTGCTGCAAGGTGCAAAAAGCAGTGTGCCAGAAAACATAAAATCCGCTCCCTCCCTCTCCTTAGCTTCCCAGCTAAGGAGGCGCTACTGCATGCTTCCAAGCATGTACTAAAGAAAGCCTGGAGGCTTACAGTGGTAGGTTCTTAGCTTGGAAGCTAAGAACAGGACAGATCGTTTAAGCAGCTTTTCTTTGTATTGAATTGATAGAATCAAGCTCTTCTTTCTTCGCAGCCAGCTCTTCTTCAATATCATAATCATCCTGCAGACCAAGCCAGAATTTGGGCGAATTACCGAAGTATTTAGCAAGTCGAAGAGCTGTATCGGCCGTAATTCTTCGGTTCCCTTTCAGAATTTCAGAAACGCGAATCTGCGGAATGCCGATGTCTTTCGATAATCGGTAAGCAGTAATTTCCATTGGAACCAAAAATTCTTCGAGTAGGATTTCGCCGGGATGAATGTTGGGTAATTTTTCCATGTTACAGCTTCAAATCCTCCGGATTTCTCCGGCTGTCCCAAATGTGCAGAATTTGAATGGTATCGAGGGTTTCGGTTTAAAATATCTGATAGCTTTCCAGTACAAAAAATCTTTCTTCACGATTGGTTAGCTGCCGGCCAAGTTTCGGAAAAGCTGCCAACTTTTTAATTATCATTCTAAATCCTGCATCCAGCTTTTTGCTATAGCGCTTGTTTCCGGTTCTTTCAAACCAGAAATTTAAAATCTGAAGGCGATCAACTAATGCGTTCTCAGACCATATTATTCGCTTAGCCATTCATCTACCAGCTTATCTGCCTCTTCATTACTCAGAAACTTTCCCTGATTTATCTGCGATTTCGACTCTTCTATTCGCTGCACTTGTTCAGGAGAAAGATCTGGTTGTTGCGCAGGCATGTATTTTCTGTCAATGATATTCTTTAGTGCAAGTAGAAACTCTTCATCCTCTATATTTTCTATTCCTTCGTGCAGCAGGGCTTTTAACTGGTTATCTTTCATACGGTAAATAATTTATTACTAAAGATACGAAAAGCTGTAAAGAAATGGCTGAAACAAAAAATCCGCTCCTCCGGCCTAAACCAGAAAAGCGGATTTTAATTAAATATCAGGAGATTGCGTCGTGCCTCGCAATGACACTTCGTTGTTAGCTGAGCGGCTGGCAGTTAAAGCTTGCTACTCTTTTTAAAATCGCATTACGCATTACGCAATTCGCACTACGCACTACGCAAAACTACATCAGCATACCAGCCAAAGTCGCACTTAAATAACTGGCCAAGGTTCCGCAAATAAGGGCTTTAAAGCCAAGCTGCGCGAGATCTTTGCGGCGGGTGGGGGCAAGTTCGCCGATGCCGCCAACCTGTATGGCAATAGAGCTGAAGTTGGCGAAACCGCAGAGGGCGAAGGAGGTGATAAGCAGGGTTTTGGGGTGCATTTCGCCTTTAATGGCGGTTAAATCCAGGTATGCTACAAACTCGTTTATAACCATTTTGGTGCCCATTAAAGAGCCGGCCGTGTGGATGTCTTGTGAAGGCACGCCCATGGCCCAGGCGAAAATAGAGAAGAAAGAACCTAGAATATCTTTCAGGCTAAGGTTGGCAAGATCAACACCAATACCGCTAAGCGACAAACCGGCGCCGGCCAGACCGCGGCCTGCGAAACCGAGCATATAATCTACCAGAGCGATAAGGGCAATAAA
This sequence comes from Bacteroidota bacterium, assembly GCA_023424725.1. Taxonomy (GTDB): domain Bacteria; phylum Bacteroidota; class Bacteroidia; order Cytophagales; family Hymenobacteraceae; genus JAFADQ01. The sequence goes on along the minus strand of JAFADQ010000364.1, from coordinate 4,123 downwards.
ACCCAGTAGCATGGCCACTACATTTAAGCCAACACGCAATCCATCGGAAGCGCCGTGCGAAATAGAATCTACCAGGTTGGCGTGTGTTTTGGTGATTTCGAGCTTTACTTTTCCTTTGGTTTCGGATGGCTCCGTTTCTGGGTAAACTATTTTAGAGATCACCAGCGCCCCTGGAGCGGCCATTAATGAGGCCGCCAGCAGGTAAGGAGCCGGTACGCCCAGCGCTATGTACACGGCCATTACTCCACCGGCAATACAGGCCATGCTGCCTGCCATAGAGGCCAGAAGCTCCGATTTGGTCATACCGCTCAGGTACGGTTTTATCATGATCTGGGCCTCTACCTGGCCTACAAATGCGCTGGCCACGTTGCTTAGCGCTTCGGAGCCGCTTACGCCCATAAGCCAGTGCACAATGCGGGCAACAAAGGCCACAATGCGCTGCATAAGGCCAATGTGGTAGGCAATATTTACCAGCACGGCCACGAAAATTATGGTAGGAATGATCTTGAAAAAGAAGATAAAGCCCTGGCCGATTCCCCACGATTGCTCAAGCAAACCGGTGTTTACCAACGGCCCGAAAACAAACTCCGCGCCTTTATCTGAGAAAGCCAGCAGTTTGGTAATGCCCGCGCCCAGCTTGCCGAATATTGCCTGGCCCAGGGGCACTTTTAAGATAAAAATGGCGAGGCCAAGTTGCAGCGCCAAACCAACTGCTACCAGGCGGTAATTAATGGCTTTGCGGTTATTAGAAAGCAAAAAAGCGATGCCCAGAATTAAAACGACACCTATTAGTCCGGTAAAACGGTCCATGTTATAAGTTGGCAGTAGAATGTTGGCAAAGTTCCCAAATCAGGATATAATCCCAACATTGGCAAAAAAGCATTCTGCAAAATTAGTCATTATCAGCCTGTTTTTTGGCCTTCGCAGCCTTTGCCTCAAAGAAAAATTCTAAAATCTATTTTTAGCAAGCCCCTGAGAAGTAACTTTTACGCTTCTGAAAATTTCATCTTCAAACCCTGCCCTTAAATGGAGATAAGCAAACAGGGCCATTCCCAAAGCTTTTACATAAAACCAGTTTGCGAAGCTCCTTTGAAGCCCCTCTCATTTGGAGAGGGGTTTGGGGAGGGCGTAATCGCAATTTATTTTGGATGAGGCAGGTCGCCGGGGCGCGGGTCGTTATCGTTTTCTTCGTAAGAATCGGGCTCGGGGCGGGGCGGGGCCGTCAGCACCCTGTAAAAGAAATACAGTGTTAGTAAAGTAACAATGGTAATAGTGCCCACCATCATTATTAATGCAGATGTGTTCATATAAATTAATGGTTTATGGTGGCGGTTTTTTGTCTGCGGCGGTGCGCCACATATACAAGTAAGCTAATGGCAACAAACACCGATAACAGCAAAATTCTGGAGCCTGTTACGTACATCATTTTCTTTTCGAGGCCTGCTTTTATTTCCGGATCGGTGGCGTTGGCAATTTCCTGGCTAAGGCCGTGGTTGGTTACCTGCCGGATTATCGAGCTGTTATCTAAAACCCAATCGCCGCTAAAAGCACGGGCCCAGTCGCCGCCTTCGGGGGTAACCAGCGCACCCAGAAAAACAGCCAGCAACAACAGCGGAGTTACGTATTTAATGATAAACTTATAAATGGCCGGCGTATGCACATCAGAACCTAACTGAATTTCGCGCCAGCCTTTATTTATACCAAAAACCCAGGCAAACAATATAGACTCTACCAGCGCGAACACTACCAGCGATACCGTTCCGGCCCAGTAATCGTATTCATCAAAAACTCCATATTTAAAAAACAATACCGTTGGCATTCCGAGCACCAGAATAATAAATCCGAATGACATGGCAGAGGTTTCGCGCTTCCAGCCGAATTCGTCCTGCATAAAGCCCATCCAGGGAGTTCCCATGGCCAGCGACGAGGTAATTCCCGCAAAAAACAGCAAGCCAAACCACATAAAGCCCGACATGGCACCCAAAAAATCGCCCCACTGATAAAATAAGTACGGCAGCGTACGGAAAGCAAGCCCCAAACCGCCCGAATTGGTCATCTCGATTACTTTATCTACACCCAGGTACCCAACCGAAATAGGGATAAGAATAGCCGCGCCCAGCACCACTTCCACAAACTCGTTCATCCAGCCGGCACTCATTGCATTAAGCGCGATATCGTCTTTACTGCGCACATAAGAAGCGTAGCATTGCACGGTGCCCATACCAACCGATAAGGTGAAGAATATTTGCCCGGCTGCGGCCAGCCACACCTTAGGCGACCAAAGCTCGCTCATGTTTGGCGTCCAGAGAAAATTAAGCCCTACCGAGCTGTCGTGAAGCGCGCCATCTTCGCCGGCGGTTATGGTAACGCCTTTTATGGCCAGGAAAATACCAAACAAAATAAGCAATGGCATCCCTACTTTAGCCACTTTTTCTACGCCGCCGCTAAGGCCACGGCTAAGAACATAGGTATTAAGAACAAGGCAGATAATAAAGAAAACGATGGGCTCGTAAGGCACACCAAAGGTAGATTTGCCCAGCGCGATGTAAGTACCGAAAAAGTTTGCCACGCCCTCCTGATCCATTCCGCTAAAAGAGCCCAACAAAGAGTGGAACATATACGAAAGCGTCCACGACTCGAGGTAGGTGTAATAAGCGGCCACGGCAATGGTGGTCCAGATCCCGAAAACGCCGAAGTATTTCCAGACGCCGCGTTTGCGGTCCATTTCGTTTAAGATAAACGGCGTGGAATGGTGCCCGTAGCGCCCGCCAAAGCGGCCCATGCTCCACTCTATCCAGAGCAGCGGAATGCCCATCAGCAAGAAACAAACCAGGTACGGTATAATAAAGGCGCCGCCGCCGTTTTGCACCGCCTGTACCGGAAAGCGCAAAAAGTTACCCAAACCAACGGCGTTTCCGGCCATCGCCAGTATAAGCCCCACACGGGTTCCCCACGATTCGTTGCTGCCTTTTAAGGTTGCAGCTTCGGGATGTGAACTTTGCGCAGAGGCCCCGTTTTTACTATTTGCCATAGAAGGTCGAAATTTAAGGCTGTAAGGTAAAAATAAATTGGCAACTAAATAAAAATACCGGCTCTACAGGCCGGTATTTTTAATAAAAGCATCAATATTTTTACCCTGCAGGCACCAAAAGCGGCGCCGTTAGGGGCAAACTACTGCTGGCGGGCGGCGCGGCGCTGCCTCCGTATCTTAAAAAATGCCCGCACCACTACCAGCGATGTTCCTACCACAAAAGCAATAATGATCCAGTGCAGGTAATCTATAATTTGCGGAAACGTTTGGCCCAGGTAATAACCCAGCAGCGGCAAAGAATAACCCCACAAAGCAGCGCCGGCAATATTAAAGAACGAAAACTTTTTCAGGTCCATTTTGTGCATGCCCGCAAGAATTGGGGCAAAGGTGCGCACAACAGGCAAAAACCGGCCGATTACCAGCGTTTTGTTTCCATATTTATGAAAATATTCTTCTGATGTGGTGATAAATTGCTTTCTGAAAAAGAACGTATCTTCTCTGCGCATAAGCCGCGGGCCTACAGACCGGCCAAAGGCGTAACCCGTGTAATTGCCCAACACAGCCGCAATTACAATGCCCGTAGATACGGCAGCCACCGGATAATCGAGGTGCTCGGTGCCGCAAAACAAACCCGCCGCGAAAAGCAGATAATCGCCGGGCAAAAAGAAGCCGAAAAAGATGCCCGTTTCTACATAAATAATAATAAGCAGCAGGGTAAGCCCGCCTACCTGAATTATTTGCTCAGAATCGAGAAGCGTAGAAAAAATGTTTAGTAATTCTAACATACAATAAAAACCATCAACACATGGCCGCCACAGAGCAGCGCAGGTGCAAAACTACGACAAATTAGCCGTTAGGGATATTTAAAAAAATAAGGTCAGGAAATAAAACAGGCTAAAATTTCGCCAACGTTTTTTTGGCAGAATAAGCCTTTCTGCCGCATCTGAGCCTGCATAACGAATTGTTCGCAATTTTATTATTAAAGTTTCGATCCATTGCTCTGCCATGCATCTCCAAACGAGCCTCGTCAAAGTCTGAATTCCACTAATTTTCGCTTCTAAAAATAAACCCTAAAGAGCTTCATTGTATTTA
>JAFADQ010000252.1 GCA_023424725.1 Bacteroidota bacterium | reverse complement strand
GTGTACGCTCCGTTGGCCTGCGGAAGGAGCTGGTTGTTGCCAAGGTTTGCCAGTGGAGCCAGAAACCGGTAAACAGTGTTTTCGGCCATTTTAAGAAACACGCTGTTTGTTACTGGCATAGAAACGTATGCATCGGCGGCGCCTTCAAAAACCCCTTTTCTTATATCTACTCCGGCATTGCTGGAGTTGCTGATGTTTACGGTGCGGGTAAGCGTAACTGTTGCCGGGTTATCTATAATAATAACTTTTGCTCCGGAAGCCGGATTTAAACCGGTGCCCGTAACCTGAGGCGCAGTACCTGTATATTGATATATTCCCGCGCTGTTAAACGCTCTGTTGCTGCTTTGCACATTTCCGCTGGGGCCAGATTCAGAAACTCCATCGGCAGAAGTAATACGAAGTGTGGCGCCTGCCTCTTGCCTGAAAGTGCTGGTTCCAAAATAAGTGTGGCCGTTAAAATCTAAAGTACCGCCGGTTTGCACAATCGTGAACATAGCGCTGCCATCTATAGTAAGGTCGCGGGCAAATTGCAACGTGGCGCCGGAAGCAACCCGCACCGGAATGTTTGTAAGCGAAGGAAAAATGTTTGCCTGTTGGGTTGTAGCGCCCGTAAAATGGAGGCTCGCAGCCGGATTGGCTCCTGCAGCAGCCAGGGCATTAGTGTTTTGCAGCAAACCCTCCGCCGATATGGTTAAATTACCTTTAAGATATACATGGCTTGCTACAGCATTTGCCGTTTCTGAATGCAGATTGGCCAAACCGCCCAGTACGCTAAAATCGCCGTTAATAGTATAAGTTGCCGACGCGCTTGTTGTAGCAGCCGAAAAGTTAGCCGCGCCTTTAAAAGAACTCTCCAGAACAAAATTGCCCCCATTGCCCGAAGTAACAGAGCCTGCCGAGGCCAAATTTATGGCCGTCGCGGCAGAACCGTTCCGGAAATGAACATTGCCGTGCGCCAGGTTTTTGTTTACGCCGGCACTCAAAACAGTAACTGGGTTTGTGCTTTCAAGATCGAAAACAACGTGGCCAAACATAGCCGTGTAATTGCTGGCCATAGAAGCAGATATAATAGTATTATTTGCCACAACAGCCTGATTGCCCCAGTTACGAAACTCAAACTCAGAACCCGGCGAAAAATTTTCTGTACCAGCCCAAAGCGTGGTTGCCGCTGTTGTGTAAGCATGGTTTATAACTACTTTTCCGGTGCCGGCAACATCAAAATTGGCCGTTGCAGCCATAGCAAGCGCGTTATTTATTTGCACCGCGCCACCTGCCAGCACCTGCAGCTTGTTACTGATGGTAAAACCGTTTGCAATTACAAACACACCATTATTTTGCACCGCTATGTTAGGCAAACCGGCGTTTCCGGCGCTTGAAATTGTGTGCTGTATATATAAGGTGCCGTTAGTAGCTGCAGAAGGCACGGCTGCAGTAGCTTGCCAGGCGCTGCCATTAAACTGCTCCCAGATTCCGGAAGTAGCTAATGTGCCGTGGGCCGAAGACCGGAAATCGCCGGGAGAATAAATTTGCGCTTGTGCTGAGGTTATGGCGCTAACAAATAATGTAACCAGAAACAACACTTTACGAAAAGCCTGTGGGCTTGCAAGCAGAGCAGTTGGTGTAAAAACCATAATTATATTGAAAATTAGGGGTGGCTACCGGACTGAAATATTTATTTCCTGATAAAATCGTTTCGCCAACAATCAATATAAAGTCTTTATAGTTCCTGCCTGCCACTTAACCCATCATGAAAAATGCAAAAACTAATCTTATTTTAATATTAGTTTTTCCTCATGCTTTGACCGAATAAATTATCTGTCATCAGAAAAAAGATACCTGAAAAACAAAAAAACAGAGCTAAAACAAACGAAGCACCCAAGCTGCGGGCATCAAAAAAGCATCTAACCCAGACCAAAAATCATTAAATACACGCAATGGAAAGACATTATTAAATTTTTATTAAATTATTTTCGGTTTTTTGTAACCTTTCTATTGCATTGGCCTGTAAGAGTTATTATATTTGGACTTTCGCATCCCGAAAAATCTTTTCCACAAAAACCCCCACGCTACAATATGAGATAAACCTCTACGTTACATAATTGCATTCAGAAGATGAACACTACTCATGCCAGTGACTCTCTCTTGATCGCCCGCTATATTGCCGGCGACGAAAGTGCGTTTGAACAATTGGTTTATCAACACAAAGACAAGGTCTTCACTACAATCCTGCTGATTGTAAAAGATCGGTATGTAGCCGAAGATCTGCTCCAGGACACGTTTATAAAGGCCATTCATGTTATAAAGGGCGGCCGCTATAACGAAGAAGGAAAGTTTATAAGTTGGCTATGCCGGATTGCACATAACCTTGCCATCGACTATTTCCGTAAGGAGAAGCGAAACCCAACCATTGTGATGGAAGATGGCAGTAATGTGTTCAACTCACTTTCTTTTTCCGAATCGTCTGTAGAATCTGTACAGATAATTGAGGAAACGCACGCGCAGCTCAAAGAACTAATTGAGCAATTGCCGGCGGCACAGAAAGAGGTTTTGATTATGCGGCATTATGGCGAAATGAGCTTCCAGGAGATAGCCGATGCCACAGGCGTAAGCATAAACACTGCGTTGGGTAGAATGAGATACGCTCTTCTGAATTTGAAGAAGAAATTTATTCAAAGCCCAGGCAATTATGATAAAAACCTTTACACAGGAGGAACTGATTCAGTACATTTACCGTGAGGCCTCTGAGCAGCTGCATGAGCAAATAACACTTGCCTTGTGTTCTGACGAGGAGCTGGCTGAGCAATGCATTGAATTAATGCAGACCATGCAAAAGGTAGATAAGGTAACGAGCGCGCCCAGCGCCCGCACCGTCTCCTCTATTCTGGAATACTCGCGCAACTTTAATTTGCAGTCCTGATAAAGGGCTGCTTTTTTTTATGTATGCGTAGTGCGAATTGCGTATAGCGTAATACGATTTATTGCCAGGAGAAACTTATCCGCGGCTAAACAAAACTTTACAAACGGCATCTGTCGCCGTTAGAGAGTATCTTTGTCGTAATACGCACTACGCAATACGCATTACGCCAATCAACATGATCAAAAAGGAACGCTACCGGCACTTCCTCGATTACTTTATCAGCAATTTTCCGGAGCCCGAAACCGAGCTGCATTTCACAAACCCGTACGAGCTGCTGGTTGCCGTAGTGCTTAGCGCGCAATGCACCGATAAACGCATAAACCTGGTTACTCCGGCACTTTTTCAGCGCTTCCCCACACCGGAGCATCTGGCAGCCGTTACGCACGAAGAGATATTCCCGTTCATAAAAAGCGTATCGTACCCAAATAACAAGGCTAAACACCTGGAGGGGTTGGGAAAAATGCTGGTAGAGAGGTTTAATTCCGAAATTCCGGCCACAATAGAAGAGCTGCAGCAACTGCCCGGCGTAGGCCGGAAAACCGCCAACGTAATTGTTTCTATAGTGTACAATATGCCTGCCCTGGCCGTAGATACGCACGTTTTCAGGGTGGCGAACCGGCTTGGTTTGGTAAAAGCCACTACCCCGCTGGAGGTAGAAAAGCAACTTGTGGCCAACATACCCGAGCAATGGGTAAACCGCTCGCATCACTGGCTAATTTTGCACGGCCGCTACATTTGCGTGGCACGCAACCCAAAGTGCGCTATTTGCCCCCTCACCCATTTTTGTTTGTATTTCGAGAAAAATTTTCTGCGTAAAGGAATATCGCAGGCAGAGCTGTTGGAACAGATGGAAGGCGGCAAGCCAAAACCTGCAAAGGCCAAAAAACCCGGCGCAACAAAGAAAAAAGCCGTAGTAAAACCGACAGGCAACACCATTCCGCCAGCCGAAAGCGACGATCCGGCGAAGCAAATTGAGCTAAAACCTTAAGCTGCAAAGGCCAAAAACAAGGCAATCAGAAAACAAAACGCGTATGCAAGACCTGTCTATCACCCTAATCCAAACAACATTACACTGGCACAATGCAGAGCAAAACCGGCAGATGTTTCAGGAGAAAATAGATGCAATTGCTAAACCTACCGATTTAATTATTTTGCCAGAAATGTTTAGCACCGGTTTTAGCATGAAGGCCGAAGAACTGGCAGAGAAACCAGAAGGAAAATCGGTGCAATGGATGCAGGAAATGGCGGCAAAAACCAATGCTGTTATTACCGGTAGCCTGATAATAGAACAACAAGAGAAATTTTATAACCGGCTGTATTGGGTGCGGCCCGATGGCAGTTTAGAGACCTACGATAAGCGCCACTTGTTCAGAATGGCGCAGGAAGAAAAAACCTACACAGCCGGCACAAAACATTTGCTGGTAGAGCTTAAAGGCTGGCGCATTTTACCCCTAATTTGTTACGACCTGCGTTTCCCGGTTTGGTGCCGCAACACTATGCAATACGATTTCGCTTTTTTTGTGGCCAACTGGCCCGGCCGCCGCAGCCTGGCCTGGCAAACATTGCTGCAGGCGCGCGCGACAGAAAACCTTGCGTATGTAGCCGGAGTGAACCGGGTAGGCGAAGATGGCAACGGGATAAGCTACTCCGGCGACTCGGCAGTGCATGCGCCTGACGGCGAAACGCTGTACTCTCTCCCACACCAGGAAGAGGTAAAAACCGTGCTGTTAGAGGCAAAAAAACTTCTGGAGTTCAGAGAGAAATTTCCGGCGCACTTAGATGCCGATAAGTTTACTTTGCTGTAAATCCTGGAGTTGTTAATCTAAATATCTCAGCCCATTTAGTTTGGCTTTTAAACCTGGGTTAGATTAATAAAACTTTTGCAAACTGTATTAATTGATGATGCAGGTGTTTTAGTGGATAATTAACAGCCTAACAGCTCTGTAGAAGCTTTCTGATTGTAGAATAAAGTTACTACGTATAAGGCACCTTTATATTAAACAACCCGTTGCCAGCGCCAGTGTTTTCACTGGCGCTTTAGGTGCACGTTATTGAGGACACTGACGCGGGCTTTGCACAACATTCAACACATTTACTACAAACAAGCTACTCTTCCGGGCTATAACGAATCATTATTAATCTAACACAGGTTATTACATTTTCTCCAAATTAAAATACTTACCCCAGCAGTTTCTTCATTTCTTTTCTTTTCATTTCGCGCATTGCAATAATCTTCGCGCGCTCTGTTGTTAAAACTGCATTAGTAAAACAGAAACTTTTCTGTTTTCGGAACCCGGCCAGCAAGCAAAAACACTGGTTTTAACTGTCTGATTCCGGACAAAACTGTTCGGCAGCGAACATTAGCAACTTTCATCGTGGCCCAAAAAACGGCCTATACAGCTCATATAACAGGTT
>JAFADQ010000239.1 GCA_023424725.1 Bacteroidota bacterium | reverse complement strand
ATATCTACTTCGCCAAAAATTGCCGGAATAAGCCTGGCTTCGCGCACGGTAAGCTGCTCCACGCTCATCTGGTTGGTGGTTAATTTCTGCTCCAGCGATCCTTCGGCAGTAATTTCCACCTCTTTCAGCTCAGAGCTGGCTGTAGTGAGGTTTAAGTTTAATCTTTGGTTGCCGCGCTTCAGGTTTACTTTATGGCGTTGTTCTTCAAAACCAACATACGTTACTACCACCGTAAAGGTATCGGCTGGCAGCGTTAGCGAATAAAATCCGTAAGCGTTACTTACTGCGCCTTCTTTTATGCGTGGCACGTAAATGGTGGCGCCAAGCAAATCTTCGCCGTTGGCCGCGTCGCGAACGGTTCCGCTTAGGGTAAACGTTTCCTGGCCGGAAACTGAGGCAGTAACACAGAGTATTAACAGAACCAAAAGTCCTGCTTTTTTATACAACAAATTCATAAAGGGCACTGGAGAAAACCGCAGACCAACTTCTCTTAACGCAGGGTGTGCTGATTTTTGTATACCTCCGTTTGCGATAATTGGTTATGGTTTCGGGGCACAAAATTACAAAAAAATATTCTGTTAAATAGTGCTAACTATTTGATCTACAATTTTATAAACGAAATAGTCTTCTGCTCGTCCTGGTACTTTATCTGAATGTAATAAGCTGCGGGGGGCAAATTTGTGGTCATGAGCGGCGAACTAAGCCCGTTGTGCATGCCACACAAAACTAACTGCCCTAATGCGTTATAAACATTATAGGTTGCTTTGGTTGCTATTTGTGTTTTTAAGGTTACAGAGCCGGTTGCGGGGTTTGGGAATATTGAAAAATCTGTTAGCGGTTTTGCCTCTTCACTAATGGTACTGCTCAGCACCTGGTTATAAACCGGCAGCAAAATAGCCGAGGGCTGCGAGGCCGAAAAATGCACTTGGTTCAGGGCAATTCTGGGCGCCATCTGGGTTCCGTTATAAGTATAGGTTTGGCCGTCGTTAGGTTTTCTTCTGAAAAACTCGTCGGGCATAACAGGTAAATTTGGGTTTGATTGATAACGCGGATAATTGCTGCTGCTTACCAGAATTTTTAGTTTGTGGCCTTGCCCCCAGGTGTGCGCCAGCGGCAGCATCCTGAAATGGTATTCGTACGTTTGCCCGGCGTTAATATTGGTGAAAGCGGCGTTATCGTCTTCGTTTCCGGCAGCAACAGAGGCCGCGTAAGCTCTGGCGCGGGCATTTACCACGCCTTCTGTTACATACATTTCTCTGCCATCCGGGTAAACATCTAATACTCTCACCACAAAATCGGTATCGGTAGGCTCGCCGGCAGAAGCGCCCGCCGGATTGCTGGTGGCGTAAAGTTTCATCTCCGGAAAACCAATTACAGAAAGTGAATCGGGAATTGCCGCAGACTCAAAGTGCAGCACACGGGCGCTGTCCATGGTTTGTTGTTTCCAAAGCGGGTTGGCCAGGTTCATTTGTCCCTGGCTGGGCTGCCCGCCGCCCGGCACCGAAACGATCATGTTACCGCCGCCAATGGTTGCTACCGGGTTATCTGGGTTGTGCGTAAAACCGGCTACAGGCTCGGTGGAGGCAGGCGCGGTTTGGTTTAAAATGCCGCCGGAGTGCAGGTAAAACGGTTGCAGGCCAATTTCCGGAATCGGGAAAGTATTTACCGGCAACCAGTAGTTGCCTTTTGTTTGGTTTGCTGCAATTCCATCGTTTATAGGGCCGGTAACATATAACCGGGCCGGCGCAACGCCACCCGGCTCTTCTGCATTAAACTCTTTTTGGCTGTAATTAAAAACGGTGAGGGCAGTATCGCCAAAAGCGCTTTGGCCGGTAGCCGGAATATTGTAAAAAGTTGTAACAGGGTTTTGCGACGGATCTGTAATTATCTGTACAGGCACGTTATTTAACCCGGCGCCGCCGTTCATAAAATTTACAAAATCTATAAAAGGAACCTGAAAATCCTGCGCAGGAATCCGGATTTGAATAGGAGAATTGGCAGAATCGAGGTATTGCCAGTCGTTTTCAGGTAGAAAAGCAACCGGTTCGCCAAGCGTGTAGCGGTACCACTGCAATAATTCAGACTCTATTACGCCCAGCAGCGCACCCGAGAAAGCAGTGCTGCTGGAAGATATTTCAGAAACATCTACTTTAAGTATATCTGTAACATTTTCTTTGTACCGGTTTACGCCCTGCATATCGCCTGCTTCGCGCGAGCCTATGGTTTGGTGCGTCCAGGGGCCTATAACCAGTTTTTGCAAATGTCGGTTGGGTGCAGGAATATGATTTATAGTATTTTGCCAGGTTTCTATCTGGCCTTCCGTAAAAATATCCCACCAGCCAGTTAAATGGTAAATGGGCACGTTTAAATTGATGTAGCGGCTAAAGGCACCATTCGCCTGCCCACCGCCGGCGGCATTTACGGGTGCGCGGCTAATGTCCATATCAGATCGTACCAGAGAGTTTGGGTAATAAGCGCGCTGCAGGGTTGTCCAGGCATTGTAGGCAAGTTCTTTTACCTGGTTTTTGGTAGATAAATTGTAGTCGGCGGGGGTATGAATGCTGTTTAAAAGAGAGCCATCGGGAATTCCTTCGTCCAGATCGTCGAGCTGCCCGCCTAACCAGCCTGTAATAATCCGCTCCCGGAAAACACCGTTCGGGAAGCCCGTGCTGCGGTAAAATTCTCCTGTTCCTACAATTGGCATCAGGCTTTTAAGCCCTGGCTGCAACGGATTTACCTTATGAGCTGCCGCTGCCTGATATTGCGCGTTTGCAAGAGCAGAGGCGCCAAACATGCCAATATTACCATTCGTTACCAGGCGGTCGGTAGTTGTTATGATGCCGTTATTATCCGAATCGAACCGCAGGTTGTTAGCCAGCCACTGCACGGTTTGGTAACCATCTTGGTGGGTGTTGGCAGTACCTGTAATATCTAATGGCGAAGAGAAAGCATGATATGGAGTTTTGTTCCAGCTATCGGAATACATAGGTATATAAACTCCTTCGGAAGAATAGCGGCCGCGCATGTCTTGCACAGCCCCGGCATAGCCCAACAGCGCGAATACCATGCCCTGTGTTGGGTTGGTTTTGTTATAAGGTGTGCGCGATAATATAAGCGGCAGTTTTGCCGGATCTGCCTGGCCGGGGTACTGTATATATTGGGTTCCTCTTTTTACAATTTTTACAGAGCCCGATGCAAAACCCAAATCAACTTCAAAACTTATATCGTCTAATAGAATTGGCAGGTAAATGTCCGTCATCAGGGCAATACTGTCATTCATTTTTACAGGAACGGTATATTGCGTTACCAGCTCTGCCGGGTTGTCTAACTGCCCGTTTATGTTTTGGGCATTTAGTACACCTGCGGAGGCCAAAAAACAGGCTATCAGAAAGGAAATCTTACTTTTTGTAAAGAGTATGTTCATGCTGCAATTTGCTTTCTGGGGTTTTATTCTGATTTTTTCCTGTTCTGCTTTTAAACCTTAACCTAAACTTAGCAATAGCTCCGGCCTTTACCTTCGGGCAATTATTTCTCTAAATACTAATACAAGCGAAATCGGGTAAATGTTGGCTGAGGCCCGGTAAATACATAAAAAAAGCGGAACCGAATAACCGGTTCCGCTCTGAAATTGATCTTATTACTTAAATTTATGCTTTTTGATAAAGCACTTTTTTAACGGCATTTACCGTGCGCTCTATATTTGGCAGCGATGCTTCTATAAGTGTAGGCGCGTAGGGCAGAGGCACATCGCGGCAAGTAACGCGCTGCACCGGAGCATCCAGGTAATCGAAGGCGTTGCTTTGCACGTGGTAGGCTATTTCGGAAGAAATAGAGGCCAGCGGCCAGGCTTCTTCTACTACTACCAGGCGGTTGGTTTTTTTAACCGATTCGATGATGGTTTTGTAATCGATAGGCCTTACGGTGCGCAGATCTATAACTTCGGCAGATATATCGTCTTTAGCTAATTCTTCGGCGGCGCCCAGTGCTATTTTCATCATCTTACCAAACGAAATAATGGTAACGTCTGTGCCTTTGCGCTTTATATCGGCTACTCCAATAGGTATCAAATATTCTTCTTCGGGCACTTCGCCTTTATCGCCGTACATCTGCTCGCTTTCCATAAAAATTACCGGATCGGCATCGCGTATCGCAGATTTAAGCAAGCCTTTTGCATCGTAAGGGTTAGATGGCACTACCACTTTTAAGCCTGGGCAGTTGGCATACCAGTTCTCGAAGTTTTGTGAGTGCTGCGACGATAACATACCCGCGCTGCCTGTTGGGCCCCTGAACACGATAGGCACCGAATACTGACCGCCCGACATGCTCATCATTTTAGCAGCCGAGTTTATTACCTGATCTATAGCAACCAGAGAAAAGTTAAATGTCATGAACTCGATAATAGGGCGGAGACCGTTCATGGCGGCGCCTACACCAATACCGGCAAAACCAAGCTCAGCAATCGGGGTGTCTATTACACGTTTTTCGCCGAATTCGTCCAGCATTCCCTGGCTAACTTTATAAGCTCCGTTGTATTCGGCTACTTCTTCTCCCATCAGGAATACGCTTTCGTCGCGGCGCATTTCTTCTGACATGGCTTCCCGTAGTGCTTCTCTGAATTGTATGGTTCGCATGATTAAAATCGATGGTCTGTTTTCTCGAATATCCCGTAAAAATACGCTTCCCGGCCCGATATAAAAAATCAGAAGCCGTCTTTGGCTGCAACAAGCATTTTTTTGCCCGTTGCAGCCTAAAATGATAGCAATGCCGGCCTTATTTTAAAGCATCTCTAAACCCGCTTTTGCCTTTGTAATTTCTGAATTCCAGATCGTCGAGGGCTTTTTCTATATAATTGCGGTCTTTGGCTACTGCAGCTTTTAAACCGCTGTATACCAGCTCGTTGTTGCCAGAGCGCGCACCTGTAATGGCCAATAAATAGTGCGGCAGGCCATTATCGGGCTCTGCTGTGGCGGCCTGGGTAAAGGCGGCGGCGGCCTCTGTGTATTGCTGGTTGTAAATAGAGATGAGCCCGCGGCTTATGTTGGCGCTATAACCCTCGCCGGCATTTTCTAAAACCCTTGCAGCTTCTTTGTATTTGCCGTCTTTTACCAACATGGCGGCTCTGGCGCTTATTACTTTTTGGGTAAATTCTTCGCCGCCTTGCAGCCTGGTGGTTACGTCGTAATATTGGTTTGCCAAATCGGTATTGCCTGCCATTTGGTACGCCGATGCCAGGTTATAATACACTTTTGGCGTGTTAAAGGTACCGGTTGCCTCTCTGAATTTCTGAATTGCCGCTTCGTAATATTCTTTTTTGAATTCGTCGCGTGGCTCTTTGCGGGCCTTCATCATATAAAATACCCCTAAATTATAAGCATCCTGGGGCCGCTTATGAATACGCGAAGCCGCCTTCAGAATACGCTCTTTTTCTTTCATTAAGGGAGTAAGCTCGGCTGCATAGGCAAACTCATCGGCCGATAACATATCTACATCTATTTCTCCTTTGGCTATGCGCTCGGCGGTTAAGGCTATCTCGAAATTCATTTTTTCGGGCCGCTCGTAAATAGCTTCCATGTTTACGCGCCGCAGCGACGGGTAAATATAATCCTGCAGGTATTTGTAGTTTTTGAGTTTGCGCAGCCGCGCGATTTTATTCTGAAAGCTTCCGCTGCCCTGCAAAATTTTCAACACTTCGGCCTTGTTTTCGGCAGGCATTGGCGATTTCTTAACTTCCTCTATAATTGGCTGCGCCTCGGCCGATACCGTTATTATATCGAACTTAACTTTGCTGCTTTCGCCGCGATATGTGTTGCGATCTATTTGCTGTACGTAGTAATTTTTTACCGATTCGGCTCTTTTTTTTGCCGTCGCGGCTTTTTCGTCGGGAGTTTGGTAAGCGGTAATCTTAACGTGCTTAGATTTATTGTTGAGGGCGATAAAATCGGCCAGCGGACCCGAATCGGCACCTACATAGCTCTTCATGGTAGAGCTATTGTTGTTAAAATAAAATACGTACTGGTTTTGCTCTTCTTTGCGGGTATAGGGGCTGGTAATAAACCCGTGCGGCTCTTCGGGCACAGCCAGCTGATAGGTAGTAATAAAGCCTTCGGCTACGGTTTTATAAGGCATGTGTATAAACTCGCGCTTTTCGTTTAATACGCCTCTGGCCTTTATTACACCGCTTTCCTGGCCCGGCTGCCAGGGTAAATTAACCGTTTGCGCGGCCGTTAGTTTCTTTTTATAGCGCAGGTAATGGCCCGGCTGAAAAGGAATACGAAGCAACTGTGTGGTTTTTCCATCAGCAGAATTAGGCTGATAAATAAATTCTACCGCGTAGTTATATTTGCCTTTTATAATGCCTGGCGGTACGGTAACTACAACATCGGCGGTGGCGGTGCCGCCATGTATTTCTAACGGATTTGGCTTAACGGTAACGGTTTGCTGTTTCGCCATCCGGGTATATTTTTGGCTTGAGCAGCCCGCAGTGGCTAATAAAAAACCAACACCGGCAAGAGCATAAACTCCGCGTATAAAATTTCCGTTAAATAATAATATATTGCTTCGGTATGTCATTTTTAGTAAATTAGCCTGAAGATCAGGTTTAAATTTGCCTTTTTGCTGTAAAGAAAGCGCATTTATAAAAGTTGGTTAACCTGTTTTAAACACTGATTACATGAAAAAGTTACAGGCGTTTTTAGAGAGTCAGGGCTTTGAGGTGTGCACCCGCCTTGGAAGTATAATGGGCGTTGCCACCAGCCAAATTCGCTTATATTTTATATATGTTTCGTTTCTTACGTTTGGCTCGCCGGTTTTGGTATACTTAAGCCTTGCTTTTCTGATAAATATCGGCCGGCATTTCCGTCGCGAAAAAAGCACCGTTTGGGATGTTTAACTGCCCGAAAGTGGTTTTCTTTTTGATGAAATATTGCCAAACTATACTTCCTTTATAAACGCCCGTTAAATCTGCCGATGGCGGACCGGCTACCTTGCCCTGCCGGCGCCAGTCGCGCAATTTCCCCATCACCAAAAATACTGCTGCTTGCGCCCGTAGCACTGCCCAGGCATTTTTAGGTTTGCGCTGCAGTAAAAAACTTAGCGCGGCAGCCCAATCTAACAAAACCCGTAGCGGAAAAATCCAAAACAAAGCTGCAAGCGGCAAATTTCGTAGCAACAGCGACAAATTGTTCCGGAAATTCAGAAACGTTTTCCTTGGGCTATCCTGCTGCAAAGTGCCGCCCCCAACGTGGTACACCGTGCTTTGCCCGCAGTAATACACCTTATAAGCAGCCCGTTGCATGCGCCAGCAAAGATCTATTTCTTCCATGTGCGCGAAAAACGATTTCTCCAGGCCGCCCAGTTTGTGGTATAGCGATGCCCGCACCACCATGCACGCGCCTGTGGCCCAAAAAACCGGAACCGTATCGTTGTATTGCCCGGTATCGGTTTCCAGATGCTGAAAAATGCGGCCCCGGCAAAACGGATACCCCAGCCTGTCTATAAAGCCGCCGCCCGCGCCCGCGTATTCAAATTTATTTTTCTCTGAATACGATAAGATTTTAGGCTGGCACGCCCCGATAATTGGGTTCTGCAGCATTAAGTCTACCATTGGCTGCAGCCAGCCTTCGGTAACTTCCACATCCGAATTCAGGAGTACATAAAAATCTGTTTCTATCTGAGCAAGCGCATGGTTGTAGCCTCCGCAAAACCCGTAATTTATATCGTGCCGTATGGTGCGCACTTCCGGATAATGGGCCATCATAAATGCCATGGTATCGTCTGTAGAGGCGTTATCTACAACAATAGTTTCGGCATCGTGGCTATAGGCCAGCACTCCCGGAAGAAATTTCTCCAGAAACAGCCGGTTATTATAGCACAATATTACGATAGCGACGGAGGGCAAGGGAAAAGTATTGGGTATTGAGTATTGAGTATTGGGTATAGAGTATTGGGTATAAAGATTGATATGGGGTTTGTTTGGTTATAAGTATTCGACTATCTATTTAACGGCACATATTATTTCCTGCTTGCGCAGTTAGTCCCAATACTCAATACTCAATACCCAATACCCAATACCACCTTAAAATTTCATATTCCCGAAATCCATTCCCGGGATATTTGGCATAAGGCCGGCGGTTTTGTTTTTCATTTCGGCGGCGCCTTTCTCGCCAGCTTCGTCCATGGCTTTGTTTACCGCGGCAACTACCAGATCGGCTAAAACTTCGCGGTCTTCTTTCACCATCAGCGATTCGTCTATTTCCAGCTTTATTAATTTGCGCTGCCCGTTGGCGGTGGCCCGCACCAAGCCCGCGCCCGATTCGCCGGTGGCAGTAATATTTTTAAGACCTTCCTGCGCTTCGGCTACTTTTTCCTGCAGCTCCTTCAGCTTTCCCATCATCCCGAACATGTCCATAATTTCTGTTGTTAATTGCTGGTTGTTAATTTTTTCTTTTAATCGAATTTTTTGCCTGTGGTACCCTTCTTTTTGGCCCTTACAGCTACCGGAGCAGGGTTACGGTTCCGGTTTTTTCTACTCGCACACCGCTAAAAGCAATACCTTTAAACTGATAAACATACGTATCCTGCGGAGCCGGTTTTCCGTTTACGGTGCCATCCCAGCCCCGCCGGTCGCCTTTGCTCTGGAAAATAACCTGGCCTGTCCGGCTTACGATTGTGAGATCAAAACTACTAAAGAAATTGCCTTTTACCTCAAAAACATCGTTCAGATTGTCGCCGTTTGGTGTAAAAGCGCTCGGAATATTTACAGCAAATTCCTGTACAAATTTTTTGTAGTTAGAATACACTACCGGCTCGTTTGGGTTGGTGGGCTCTGCTTTTATGCGGTATAACAACACCTGATGCTGGTTGGTAACATCCTGATCTGTGAAGGCCAAATTTTGCCCTGCCGGAAGCAAACTCAATATCTGGCCCTGCGGATTTAAGATCTCTATATAATATTGGTGTACGCCGTTTTGGTAACCGGTATATTCTGTCCAGCTTACATTTACGGTTGTTGCAATTCCGGGTCCCTGATTAATCTGGCCATCCATAAGAACAGGGCAGGTAATGTTAGTTAACGGCGATACATTGTTACACGAATCGCGGTAAATAGCCTGGTAGCAATAAGATGTGTTGGTAGCCAGGGTGTCCCAATCCTGATAAACCTTGCCGGCTCTTTCGGGAAGTGGCTCAAAAGCTTGTCCGTTAAGGCTGCGTTGTGGCATAAAGCGCGAAAAACTGGCCGTTGCAGGTGTGTACAGCGTAACGTCTATGGTGTTTTTTAGATTAAAACTGGCGTGCAAAGCTCCTTTAGCCGGCGCAGCATTAGATTGCCCGGTTACACATTTTGTATTGCTTACAGATAAATAACCGGTATCTACAATGGCCTCTACGCGGTAGCAATACTCTACGCCGCAGGTAACGTTATTGTCGGTATAAGCGGCCACCATTGGGCCAAAAGTTTCTATAAGAATATTGTTCCGGTACAAGCGCCATTCCTGAACAGGGGGCTGAGATGAGCTTACAGATTCCCATGAAACTGAATTGAATTGGTTTTGCGCGGTGGCACTTAATCTGGTAGTAAAAAGAGGATTAGAGATGGGTGCGTTACCGCTCTGGCAGGCATCTACCACATGTATATCGTATCGGCCGTTTTGCGCAGTATTAACGCCGTTGTGAAGGTACGTATAAGGTCCGGAAGTAGTAGCAACAAAAGAATCTACTGCAACTTGCGGCCCAGCCGGAAACGGTGTGTGGTAAATCCGGTATTTAAGCCCGGCTGTTACTGTTATGGTTAATTGCGTGGTGCCGTTTGTGCTTGGGTTGTTTAATACCTCAACTTTCTGCAGCTCAGGAGCCGGTAACGAGTTAATGGTTGTGTGTGAGACAGACGTTGTTTCGCTGCACCCTGAGCCTGTATGTGTTGCCGTAACCGAAATGGTATACGTACCGCTTGCCGGGAATTGATGCTGCACAGAGCCTCCGGGCGGAAGGTTTACAACTGCGC
>JAFADQ010000218.1 GCA_023424725.1 Bacteroidota bacterium | reverse complement strand
CATACGCAGCAATAATGGCAGCCACAACAAACAGCAAAAACGGTATTATATACTTCTTCATTTTTTAATAATTGTTGATTGTTTGTTGCTGCTTGTTAATTGGCTTTTAGCCTGCATCAGGCCCGATTTTGAGCCCCGCAGCCTTTAAACTGGTAGTAGTATTTCATTTGCAAAACACCAACAATCAGCAATCAGCATCAAACTACCTGTTATACAAATTGCTTGTATTGCATTTCGTGTAGCTGCGCGTAAAATCCTTTGTGTTTTAGCAACTCATCGTGGGTGCCCATTTCTTTTAGTTCGCCTTTATCGAGCACAATTATTTTATGGGCTTTTTGTATAGTGCTAAGGCGGTGTGCAATTACAATAGCGGTGCGGCCCTGCATTAGCTTTTCGGTGGCAAACTGTATCAGCTCCTCGGTTTCGGTATCTACCGACGAGGTGGCTTCGTCTAACACGATAATTTCGGGATTATAAACCATGGCGCGCACAAACGAGATAAGCTGCCGCTGCCCTACAGAGAGAGATGCGCCGCGTTCCATTACTTCATAATCCAGCTTGCCGGGCAGGCGCTCTATAAACTTTTTGGCGCCTACCATTTCGGCGGCGTGCCACATTTGCTCGCGCGTAATTTCCGGATTATTAAGGCTGATGTTATCGGCAATGCTTCCGTTAAACAAAAATACGTCTTGCAATACCACGCCAATATGCCTGCGCAGCACCGACAGATCGAACTCGTGCACCTCGCGGCCATCTATAAAAATTTCGCCTTTGTTAAGGTCGTAAAACCGCGAGAGCAGGTTTATCACCGACGATTTTCCGGCACCTGTAGCGCCCACAAATGCCACTGTTTCGCCTGGTTTTACATGAAAGTTAATATCGCGCAGCACGTAATCTTCGTCGTTATAGGCAAACCACACGTTCCGGAATTCTACTTCTCCTTTTAGCTTTTCGGGGCTAAACGTACCGTTGTTTACGATGTGCTCCTGGCTGTCGAGCAGTTTCATAATGCGGTCGGTGCTTACCACGCCCAGCTGCAGGGTATTAAACCTATCGGCAATTTGGCGTATCGGGCGGAAGAACATGTTGATGTACATGATAAAGGCAATGAGCGTGCCCAGCGTAACATCGTCGTGCAGCACGCCGCGCGCGCCGTACCACACCAGCAAACCCGTGCCGATAGCGCCAATAACCTCGGCCACCGGAAAATACACCGAATAATAAAGTACCGAGCGTAAGTTAGCTTTTGTGTGTTCTTTGTTTATTTGCTCAAACTTTTTCTGCTCGCGTTCTTCGTTGTTAAAAATCTGCACTACGCTCATGCCGGTTAAATGCTCCTGCACAAACGTGTTTAGCTTGGCCACGGCGGTGCGCACATCGTTAAAAGCGTCTTTTACTTTCTCTTTAAAAATATAGGTTGAAATGAGCAAAAGAGGCAGCATACACAAACTAACCAGGGTAAGTTTCCAGTCGGTGTAGAGCATAATGGCCAGAATAAATACCAACTGCAGTATATCGGCCACAATAGCCGCGAAACCCTCGGTAAACACGTTAGAGAGGGTTTCTACATCAGAAATATTGCGTGTAACCAATGTGCCGATAGGCGAACGATCGAAGAAGCGGAGCTTTAGCTTTAGCAGGTGGTTGTAGAGCTGCACCCTAATATCGCGGATAACCGATTGCCCCAAAATACCCGAGGCGAAGGTATGAAAGTACTGCACCACGGTTTGCAGCACCAGCAGCCCGCACATTAGCAACGTAAAATTAAGAAGGCCTTCAAAATCGGCCTCCATTATGTGGTTATCTACGGTATATTGTGTAAGCCAGGGCCTTACCGGAGCCAGCACCGCCGTAAAAATGGTGAGGAACACCACAAAATAGAACTGCCGTTTATACGGGTTCATAAAGGCATACAAGCGCCGGAGCACCTGCATGTCGAATATTTTACCGCTAGTGTTTTCCAAAAGTTGAAGTATGAAGAATTGAAGGTTGAAGAAATCAGAATTTGATCTTAGCTAAAAACTTCAACAAAAGTAATAACAGGCAATATCAGAAACTGTTGTGCTTAGATTAAACTTCTTCAATCTCCAATCCTCAACCTTCAAACTTATTACCCCAGCGCCTGCGCCAGATCTGCCATAATATCTTCCGGATCTTCTACGCCTATAGATAGCCTGATCATTTTCTCGGAGATGCCCATTTGCTGCTGCATATCGTGCGGAATGTCGGAGTGCGTCATAGAAGCCGGGTGCTCTGCCAAAGATTCTGTTCCGCCCAGGCTAACGGCCAGTTTTATCAGTTGCAGGCTGTTCAGGAAACGGAAAGCTTCGGCCTCGCCCCCTTTTATATCGAACGAGATCATAGAGCCCGGCGACTTGCAGTGGCGGTTAAAAATATCTTGCTGCACGGGGTCGTGCGATAGGTCTCCGAGATGATATACCTGCTCTACCTGAGGTTGTTCGCGTAACCATTTTGCAATTTTTTCGGCGCTGTCGGCCATGCGCTGCATGCGTAGTTTCAGGGTTTCCAGAGAGCGCATCATCATCCAGCAGGTGTTTGGGTCGGCCATAGAGCCCATAAACGTGCGCATGCCTTTTACCTGCGCCATAAGTGCTTTTGGCCCCAGGCAGGCGCCTGCAATTAAATCGCTGTGGCCGCCAATAAACTTAGTGGCAGAGTACAAAACCAGATCGGCGCCGTGATTTAGCGGGTGCTGAAAAACCGGACCTAAAAAAGTGTTATCTACCACTAAAAGAACTTTGCGGTTGTCGGTAGAAAGCTCCTGCGCCAGTTGCGCATACGCCTCAATATCTACCAAACGGTTGGTGGGGTTGGCGGGCGTTTCTACATAAATCATGGCAATTTTGCCGGCAATGCCCTGGTCTTGTATGCGTTGCTTTACCTCTGCTACAGGCGTGCGCGGCCTGAACCCATGCTGGCCGATGCCAAAGCGCGGCAACACGTGTTTTATGTAATGATCGGAGCCGCCGTAAATGGGCTCTGAGTGCAGAATTACATCGCCGGGCTGCAAAAAAGCAAGCAAAGTAGTGCTCATGGCGGCCATTCCGGAGGCAAAAACCGCTGCTTCTTCGGCGCCGTCCCAAAGGGTAAGGCGGTCTTCCAGAATCTCTATGCTGGGGTTGTTAAGGCGGCTGTAAATAAGGCCAATTTCTTCGTCCGGGTTGGCCTGGCGCAGGCCGTACGCGAGTTCAAAAAAAGCTTTTCCTTCTTCGGCGTTTTTAAAAACGAAGGTAGAGGTTTGGAAAATGGGTGGTTTTATGGCTCCTTCAGACCAGGCCGGCGTGTAGCCGTAAGTCATCATTAAACTTTCGGGCTTAAGATCTTTGCCGTTTACCTGTGCCTTCTGTTTTTTCTTGTTCATAGCAATAAATTTGGTGCCTGCAGCTTTTGGGTAAGGTTGAAGGATGGAAGGTTGAAGAATTGAAGAAAAGTATGTTTTACAGCTTCCGGAATAACCAGAAACCATGTTACGGCAGATTTAGAAGCAATAGCCTAACCTAAATGCGCTATCCTCTTCAATTCTTCAACCTTCAATCTTCAGCCTTCCACCCCTGCAAGGTGCAAAATTACATTAATTAAACGGGAAGGAGGCCCTCGGGATACTCAACTTTTGTTAAGAATAAGCCTTCGGCGGGAGCGGCGCTGCTGGCGCGGGCACAATCGCGGCTGTTTACAATTTCGCCAAACTCTTCTACGGTAAGCTTGCCAAAACCAACATCTAACAACGTTCCTACTACCAGGCGCACCATGCCGCGCAAAAAACGGTTGGCTTTAATGGTAAATACGAGCTTGCTTTTTGGGTGCTCGGCCCAGCCGGCCTGCATCATGCTGCACAAGGCGTGCGCGCTGCCCGAGTTGGCTTTGCAAAACGAACTGAAATCTTCGTGGTGCAGTAATAATGCGGCGGCCTGGTTCATGCGCAGCACATCGGGGCGGCTGTAGGCCAGCATGCTAAACTCGTTCAGAAAAGGGTTTTTCTCTAAGGTAACATGGTACTCGTAGGTGCGGGCAACGGCATCGAAGCGTGTGTGCGCGCCCTCGGGCATGGGGTAAATGTTATACACCGATATATCTTCGGGCAGAATACGGTTAAAGCGGTATTTGGTGGTAACCGGGTCTAGTTCTTCTTCAAAATCGAAATGCACGAATTGCTGCTGCGCGTGCACGCCGGCATCGGTGCGGCCGCTGCCAATTGTGCTGATGGGCTTGCGCAAAACCTTGCTCATGCAATCGTTCAGCACTTTTTGCACCGTTATGGCATTGGGCTGAATTTGCCAGCCGCGGTAGTTGGTGCCGTTATACGCAATTTCTATAAAGTACCGCATGGCGTAAAAGTATAGCAAGCGTTTGTGCCGCGCAAATCAAATATTTATGAAGGCGCTTTTTAGACTGCGACGGCCATTTTTTTGTCCGTTGCAGCCTAAATTAAGGTTTTGTTAATGATGTTAAGTTACGTTTGCAGCCAAAGCATTAGCAATACAGCAGCAATAATGGGCAACAATTGCAGCGCACGGGCCCGTGGTGTGCCGCCCTGCTGCGGGTGGCGCTGATAATACGCCAAAATAAAAAAACTTACACTAAACAAAAAGCTCGATAGCGCGCGCAAAGGGTCTGCAACCGGATACAAACGAAAAATGCCGCTCAGAAAACTGATTCCGCCGGCGATGTAAAAAAGCAGGTAGGGTTTGGGAAACATGAAGTACTTAACAGGCAAAAATAATCTTTCTTAATTAATTCTGCCGGCCGGGTGTTGGTTAGAAAAACGATTCGTGCACGATTATAGAAAATTATAGTCGCTATTCGTATTCAAAAGCGTAATTTTGCGGCATCATAAAATATACGGTAGTTTTTTCTTTTTATTATGATTCAGCGCGTTCAATCTGTATTTCTGTTTTTGGTTTCGGTAGCCATGGTAAGTGTACTGTTTTTGCCTATCTGGCACAAACAGGGCCAAACCCAAACCGCCGAGCTGGATGCTTATAAAATGATAATAACAGGTGCACAAGCCGATGCGGGTGGCGTTACCACTACCAATACATATTATATCGCCATACTGGCGGGTTTGGCGGCGCTGGTGGCGTTGTACTCTATATTTCAGTTTCGTAACCGGCTTACCCAAATTAAACTGGGCGCACTTAATTCTTTGCTGATAGGGTTTGCACTGGTGGCTGCCTGGTATTTTTCTAACACCGGCAATAAGCTGGTAGAGCCAGACCAAACCGGCGAGTATTTATCTGGTTTTTATATGCCGGTTGTAGCGCTGCTTTGCAACCTGCTGGCCAACCGCTTTATTAAACGCGACGAAGACCTGGTGCGCTCTGCCGACCGGCTTCGCTAATTTTTAAGGTTGAAGAATTGAAGAACTGAAGGTAGAAGTAGTTTGCTTCGGCCTTCAGTTTTTTTGTTTGATATATTTTTGGGGCTTACTTTAATTATGGTGGTTCTTTATAAACTAGGTCCTTAGCTATCGCTCAGGATGACGCCGCGAAAGTAGTTAGCACTGCCTAAATCTCAACCAAGTTATCTACCACGCGCTGTCATGGTGAGCGATAGCGAAACACCTCGTTTACAAGAACCACTGGCTTTAAAACGTAATTGGTAATGCCCAATTCTGCTCTCATGGGCACAAATTTGCCTATTACAGGCCATTTATAAAGATGTTGCTCTTTAATCCTTCAATCTTCAATCCTTCAACCTTCAATTCTTCAGTCCTTCCGCTCTCCTTTCCATCATCTTCTCCGGATTTGCCAGTGGTGTAAAACCAAATTGCGTGTATAAACCATGCGCGTCTTTAGTCGCCAGTAGCCACTTTTTCAGGCCTTGCAGGTCGGGGTGAGCCAGTACGCACTCCATCAGCCATTTAGATAAGCCTTTGCCGCGATGCTCGGGAAGTATAAAAACATCTGCCAAATAAGCGAAAACGGCTTTATCGGTTATTATCCGGGCAAAACCAATCTGGCCGGCGGGGCTGTAGAGGCCAAAAACAAGGCTGTTAGCGATAAATTTTTGTACCGTTTCGCGGCTTATGCCTTGCGCCCAGTACGATTGGTTAGCAAGAAAAGTATGAATGGCATTAACATCCAGCAAATCTTTATCGGTACTAATAATGAAATTGTCTTTCTTAAACTCCTGAATTGCGCTCATTAGGCTGCGGCAGGCAATTTTTTGGCCATTGCAGCCCAAAAGTAACCTGCCGGAAAGCAAGAAAGCAAGACCCTTCAGAGCCTTGCTTTCTATATTGTATTAAATCCTTTACCAATTATCCTTTCAGACCTTCGGCGCGGGCTTTGTATTTTTTTGCATCGGTAACTTCTACCGCTTCGGGGTAGTCGTTCACAATTTTATCGTATGCCTCTATGGCCGAGTTATAATCGTTTGCCGTTTCGAAAGCCAGGCCGGCTTTCATTAAGTAACCCGGCGAAAAATACTTGTTGCCTTTGTGGTTAGCGGCTTTTACGTACATGTTAGCAGCTTCTGTAGCATTGCCAAGCTCCATGTGCGCATCGCCCTGAAGGCTGTAGGCGCGCGCCTGTATCATGATATCGTCTGAGCTGAAATCCTGCAGGTGGTTTAGCGCCTCCTGGTAGTTGCCCTGCTTTAAATAAGAAACACCAATATAAAAGTGCGCCATGTTGGCTGCATCGGTGCCGCTGTATTCTTCGGTAATTCTAAGCAAGCCAATTGCCTGTCCGTCGCCGTTAAGGGCTTTGTTTAGCGAGTCTGCCTCGAAATAATATACCGCCTGAAACATGCTGGCCTGCGCCTCGTTCTCTTTGGTGGTTTTGTTGCTGAAGTAAAAAAACGCGCCGGCAATGGCCAGGGCAATCGCCGCGATCAAACCTATCAGCAGATTTTTATTCTTTTTTACGTATTCTTCTGATTGCGACAACCTTTCGGCCAGTGCATCCGGATTTTCTATCAGCTCGTATTCTGGCTCGTTGTTCTTCACTGTGTTAGACATTGCAGTGGGCAAAAATTAGTATTTGTGTGTGATGAGTAACCTTTATTTAACAAAAATGCGGTTTTGGCGGCTTTTTGCGTTTCGGGCACTAAAATTAATATATTTTACTCTATAAATTGCAATTTGCCGGATATTAATCCATCACATACGGATAATCTTCCTGCACATAAATGTCGGTATACAACTCTTCAGGCTCCGGGAATGGCGAGTTCTCTGCAAACTCTACCGAATCTAAAACAAGCTGCTTTAGTTCTTCGTCTATTTTCTGCAGTTCTTCTTCTGTTGCCCACTTATTTTCCAGAATGGTAGTGCGCACCTGCTCTATAGAGTCGCGGTTACGGTAATCTTCCAGTTCTTCTTTGGTGCGGTACTTGGCCGGGTCGCTCATAGAGTGGCCCTTGTAGCGGTAAGTCAAAAACTCCAAAAAGGTAGGTCCTTCGCCGGCACGGGCGCGCTCGGCGGCTTTGGCCACGGCATTGTGCACATTCTCTACGGCCATGGCTTCTACCGGCTCCGACGGCATATCGTAGGCACAACCCAGTTTATACAGCTCTGTTACGTTAGAGGTGCGTTTTACCGATGTTCCCATGGCGTAACCGTTGTTTTCTACCACAAAAATTACAGGCAGTTTCCAGGTCATGGCCATGTTAAAGGCTTCGTGAAAAGCACCCTGACGCACAGCGCCATCGCCCATATAACAAATGCACACGTTGCCGGTGTTGTTGTATTTCTCTGCAAACGCGATGCCCGCGCCCAACGGCACCTGACCGCCCACAATGCCATGCCCGCCCATAAAGTTTACTTCTTTATCGAACATGTGCATAGAGCCGCCTTTGCCTTTGCTGCAGCCGGTTGCTTTAGCAAACATTTCGGCCATAATAGCGTTCGGGTGCGTGCCCAGGGCCAGCGGGTGCGCGTGGTCGCGGTAAGCGGTTATCCACTTATCGTCTTTTGTAAGCGCGCTAACGGCGCCGGCCACGCAGGCCTCCTGGCCGATATATAAATGGCAAAAGCCTTTTATTTTTTGTTGCCCGTAAAGCTGGCCGGTTTTCTCCTCGAAGCGGCGCATTAACAACATAGAGCGGAACCACTCCATGTACGTCTCTTTAGAGAAGCCTTTTGCGGCGGTTTGCTTTTTGTCGGTCTTTTTAGCAGCCTTTTCTTTCGTAGAAGCCATAATTAATAATCGGATTAGCTCGCGAAATTAGTTAAAAATGTTTGAAAAAGGAAGTATATTTAAGATGAGTGGATGAATGGAAGAATGGATGAATGGGTGGTTTTGGTTCTTTACAGACTAATTTTTGTGCTTTACAGCATCCGGTTTGTCTGAATTTGGATTTTCCGGGCGAGAGGGATTTGTTGGATTTGTGGCCGAACCTGCAGTGGCCAAAAAAACAGGCACGGCAACCTAAAAACGCTTCCAGGTCTGAAAAAAGACGCTGGAAGGTTTTTTATGGCACCTGAATGCTTTCCTGCCGTACATTTGCACATCTACACATTTATCATCTGCACATCTACAAAATGCGCCTGCTCGACCTGCATCTGTTACAGTTTAAAAACTACGAGGAGGCCGACCTGCAATTCTCATCGCATATAAACTGCTTTACCGGGCCCAACGGCTCGGGCAAAACCAACCTGCTCGATGCTATACATTACCTCTGCATGACCCGAAGCGCCTTTACCGCCAACGACCAGCAGAACATACGCCAGGGCGACGAGTACTTTATGGTGCGCGGCACGTTTGAGAAAAGTAGTGGGTATAGAGTAGTGGGTAGTGGGACAGATGACGAGCGAAATGCGTATAGTGTAGTGCGTAGTGCGACGGATGAAGTGGAGGGTGAAAATGAAAAGAATAAGGCTGCCGATGAGTCTGAAGACGATCTCGACATTCTTTCCGAACCTGCAATGCCCGGTTTTAATGCCACCGCAGGCCAAAACGACGATTCCAACATCCACTCATCCACTCATCCGCTCATCCATTCATCCACTCATCTAATTAACTGCACCGTTCGCACCGGCCAAAAAAAAGTCATCACCCACAACCGCGCGCCCTACGAAAAAATGAGCGAGCATATTGGCCGCTACCCGGTGGTAATGGTTACGCCCTTCGATACCGACCTGATAAGGGAAGGAAGCGAGGAGCGGCGCAAGTTTTTCGATAGTTTACTGTCGCAGTTAGACCACGGGTATTTGCAGGAACTGATTTTATACACCCGCTTGCTGCGCCAGCGCAATTTGCTGCTGAAACAATTTGCAGAACGCAACCAGCCCGACCTGTTGCTGCTGGAAATAATAGACGAACAATTGGTGCCTCCCGGCCAGAAAATTGCGGCTTCCAGGTTAGCATTTATGGCGCGCTTCGAGCCGGTTTTCCGGAAGCATTACCAATACCTAACCAATGGCAAAGAAGAAGTAACCCTAACCTACAAAAGCCACCTGGTTGAAAATTCCTTCGCCAATTTACTGAAACAAGCCCAGCGCAAAGATTTAGCAATGCAACGC
>JAFADQ010000188.1 GCA_023424725.1 Bacteroidota bacterium | reverse complement strand
TTTCATGCCAGCATTGCAGAGGTAAAATATAACCCGCATTCTAAATCTTTTGAGGTTGGAGTACGGTTTTTTACCGAAGATCTGGCCGCTGTGCTCAGTAAGCAGGCAGGCACCAAAATAAGGATAGATAAGAACCCGGACACCGAAAGCCTGATAGCCAAATACACGTCGGGCAGCTTTCAGTTAGTAAGCCAAAACGGCAACCCGATGATGTGCAATTACATCGGTTTCGAGAACGAAGGCGAGCTAACGTGGGTATATATGGAAATGCCGGCCGCTAACTTTAACATCGAAACCCTGAATGTGCGCTATATTTCGCTGTTCGATTATTTCGCCGATCAGGTAAACACTGTAAATGTTTTTTACCACGATAAGGTATCTACGCTTGTGTTCAGGGCGGCCGAGCAAGCCGATATGCTGCCGGTAAAGTTTATGAATAACAGGTAAAGAAATTGGTCTGAACCAGGCCGGAAATTGGGCCTTGCAGGTTAACAAAAAGGGGTGGAAAATTTATTTTCTGCCCCTTTTTTCTTTTACAAATTCTAAAAACAATATCTTGTAAGCCGATTGAATTTTTTACCTGCTTTCGGTTGGCAATTCTGTTGCCGAAATTCAGAATTTACTGTCATTACATGCTCGCAAAACTTGCCAAACACACCGATATCCTGAAAAGGTCTGTTCTTCATAAAAACCAAATTTCGCGCCTTCGCAAGTACGATAATAAACTGCTGCACTCGGTGCTGAATGCCGTAGAAAATGCAAAGCGCGACGAGTTTAGCGCCGCAGATCAACAGGTTTTTGGCCAACTAGAGCAATACCGTAGCCAATTGCTGAACGACTCTTCTGTGATCACGTACGAAGTTTTTGATCTGGACTCAACCAACATTGTAAAGAATATTTGTATTAATGCTACGTCGCCGCCAAAATGGTGCCGCCTGCATTATAGCCTGGCCAAAGAAACCGGCGCCGCGCAATACCTCGAAATAGGAACCAATCTGGGAGTGTCGGGCTCGTATATTTTATCGGCCATAAAAGACAAGAAAAACTGCAAATTTACAACCATGGAAGGGCTGCCGGCGCTTTGTAAAATAGCCTCCGGTAACTTTTCTAAAATTGCAGGCGCCGACTCTTTTGAAGTAATTCAGGGCCTTTACGACCAGACGTTTCCGGAGCTGATGAGCCGTGAAATAAAGTTTGATGTGATGTTTATAGATGGCTATCACAAGAAAAAACCCACATTAGAGTATTACGAAAAGCTGAAAAACCATTCATCAGACCAGGCGGTTTTTGTGTTCGACGATATAAACTGGGACGATGAAATGAAGGATGCCTGGCAAATAATTAAGAACGACCCCAAAGCCAACTTCGTGATCGATCTGTACAAGCTCGGTATAGTTATTATCGATAAAAATGAAAAAGTTAAAGGCGTGAAAGCTGATCTTTTCTACGCATACTAATCATATTTTTTTGGCGAGAGTTACCTGGGTTTTGCTTTCGGGTACACACAAAAATGGCCTTCGCAGCAATCTGCAAAGGCCATTTTTATGGGCATGAGAGGTTAAGTTACCGTTTTATAAATCTGCCTGTACGTATGGTGTCCGCAGAGATAATCTTTACGGTGTACAAACCATCCGGCAGGTGTTGGATATTTATACTGTTTGTTCCGGAAGTAACTTTTCGCATTATTACTTCTTTGCCGATGGCGTTGTAAATCAGCATGCTTTCGCCCTCGTTTTCAACTAAAACCGTTATTTGGGTAGTTGCCGGGTTTGGGTAAACAGAAATTCGTGCGGCTTCTAACTCTTCTTGGCGCCCTACCACGCCGGTGGCTACGGTAATCTGGTCTATGCCTACATACTCGGAGCTGGTGCCCAGCGGGCCGCCGCTGTTAAGAAAATACCTGATTGCGAAACGGGCTGTAGCGCCACCAGCCGGCGCGGTAAAAGCTTTGCGGCGCCAAATGCCCAACGTGTCGGTTTTAAAAAAGCCCAGCTCGGTCCAGTCGGGGCTGTTCACATCTGGGTTGCCGCTGGCCGAGAACATTACTTTTACCGAATCGCGGTACAAAGATTCGAACTTAGAGCGGCAGTAAAAGCTCAGGCTATCGCCGGAATTAAGGGCCATTTCGGGTAAAATAAGCCACGAATCTATGCGGTTGCTATCGGCTACTACATTAAAATCGGCGGCTACATATCCATCGTCGGGGCCGTTATAAGCTCCAAACCAGATAGGCTCGCCTTGCTGCCAGGTGGGGCCGTTTTGCGCTCCGGTGCCGTTATAAACGGTAATGTATCCGCGCTGGTGCAACGAGGCCGTATCGTTGGCGCCGTTAAAATCATCAGAATAAATAATAGTAGAAGCGCTTCTGAGCAAACCGGCCGGCGGGTTTTTATGGCCGGTTTTTTGGGTGCTGGCGCCCTTGTTTTCGGTGGCCGCAGCCTGGCAGCTTATTGCAAGGGCTAAAAAAAGCTGTACAAGTATTTTCATAGGGCGAATTTAATGTGCTGATGGTGGTAAAGTTTGGCAAAAATCGGGAATAATGTTATTCTTTTTCTAAACATGCGAGAATTAAAAATATCATTTTAGAAAAATACAGCAATAAGAATAACCTGGAAAGCTCATTAAATAATAGCCCCGGGCATGTATTTCTTCTTGTAAAATAGACCCAGGTTGGCTACGATTAACTTTTACACCACAAACCTGCGTATAGCAAAAGTGTGCCCGTTACAGGGTAAAAACCAGCTTACAACAGCGCATGGCAACCAATAAACGCAACCGTTTTTTTTCTGATTCTGACGATACCTCTAACGGAGGTTCTTTCGGCCAGCGAAATACGGGTTTTAACAAATATCCGGGCCAGAAAAATCAACTCCGGAGCTCTAAATCTCTTACCAGGGCACGCATAAAGCGGAAGAAACTTCGCGTTAACCGCCGCCGCGGCCCCGGCAAAACTACCCGCTCTATAAACCGGGCAAAAGGCAGCCTTAAAAACTTTAGGCAGGCATCTGTTCTGGCCATCGCCATGACGAGCATGTTGCTTTTGTTCCTGAATTTAGGCGAAGAAACCAGCGCGCAAACCATAAACGGCGACACTGCCGACGCGCTGGTTATTTTTACCGACTCTGCCGGAACCAGCCCTGCAACTACTGCTGCCACCGATACAACAAGCCTGGAAGAAGAAGAGCCAAGCGCAAAAGAAGCCACCGACGAAGCCCTGCAAACCCTGCGCGGAATGTGGAACGGCGTGTACCGCAACTTGCCAAAAATGGGAGTTGCCCTGGCCGCTTTGCTTGTTGCCTGGCTTCTTGTGCGGGGCGTGCGAAAGCTGTTGCGTAAAATATTGGGCCGCTGGGAAAGATCGGAGGCGTTTGCTACCGTGGCCGGAATTATTATCTGGCTGCTGGCAATTGGTATTGCCGTAAGTGTTGTGGCCGGCGATATTATGGCGCTGGTGGGCTCGCTTGGGTTGGTGGGTTTGGCGCTTTCGTGGTCTTTGCAAACGCCCATAGAAAGTTTTACCGGCTGGCTGCTTAATTCTTTTCAGGGATATTACCGCGTTGGCGATCGTATTTCGGTGGGCGATGTTTTTGGCGATGTTTACCAGATAGATTTTTTAACCACTACCGTTTGGGAAATTGGCGCGCCTTACAAACCCGGTTTTGTGCAGGCCGAGCAGCCAACAGGCAGGTTGGTAACATTTCCGAACAGCGAAGTACTGGCCGGCACCATTGTAAACCTTACCCGCGATTTTGAGTTTGTGTGGGACGAAATGGACGTAGCCGTAGCAAACGAATCTGACATTAGGCTGGCCATGAAAGTGCTGGAAAGTGTATCGTGCAACCTGCTGGGCGATTATATGGTGGCCCCCGCGCAATTGTACGAAAACCTGTTGCAAAAGGCCGGCCTGGAGATCTCTATCAGCAGCAAGCCGCAGGTGTTTTTGTCTGCCACCGACTCGTGGACGAATATTACCGTGCGCTATTTGGTTGGCGCCCGGGAAAGACGAAAATGGAAAAGCGAGTTGTTGCTGCTCGTAACCGAAGAGTTTAATAAACCAGAATACATTGGCAAGCTGATTCCGGCCTATACACGCCAGCAGGTGCAGTTTATCAGGCCCGATGGAATCCCCGCAGATCTGGATGAGCTGGGTGATGATAATAATGAAGAAGATAGAAATTAAGCTGTAACGGCCAAAAAAATGGGTGCTACAGCATAATCCGAATCAGAATTTGCAGAATGATAAAATTTTCAGAATTCACACTGTTTTATTAATAAGGCCTGTTATATTTCACATCTTCTGTTCTTAGCTTGGAAGCTAAGAATCTCCAGGCTTTTGTTAAGCAAGCCTGGAAGCTTGCAGTGCTACGTTCTTAGCTTGGAAGCTAAGAACAGGGCGGAGAAGAAAATAACGACCTGAATAATCAGGATAACAAGCTGTAACGGCCAAAAAAGCGTGCGCCAGAGCCTAAATTCTTCAACCTTCAATTCTTCAGGCTTAATTAATACGCCACAATTACCGGATCTAAACTTCGCCACAAATACCATGTTGCTACCGATTGCCAGGGCTGCCACGGCGCTGCAATTTGCTGCATTTGTTTTTTGGTGAGTTTTTCGCGGTTGTTGTAATGCAGTTCCATGGCGCGTTGCAGGCCTATGTCGTCTAATGGCAGCACATTTGGCCGCAGCAGGTTAAAGATCAGGAACATTTCTGCCGTCCAGCGTCCTATGCCTTTCACTGCCGAGAGTTCTTTTATCAGGTCTTCGTCGGGCTGCGAGGGCCAGTTTTCGGGCTGTAAGCGGCCATCTTTAAAATGCAGCGCCAGGTCTTTTACGTATTCTACTTTTTTGCCCGATAATCCGCAGCTCCTTAAAACTTCTACCTCCGCAGCCAGCACCGCTTCCGGACTTAATTCGGGAAGTGCCGCAATAAACCGGTTCCAGATGCTTTGCGCCGCCTTTACCGAAATTTGCTGCCCCATAATAGAGCGCGCCAGGGTATGAAAGGCATTGCCGCGGGTTTCGAGGCTTATGTCCGGATACTGGTTTATGAGTCTTCCTAAAACAGCATCGGCGGCGCTAAGCTCAGTTTTGGCTTGTTGCCAGTAGCTTGGTTCCATAAAAGTTATTGTAGATTAAAAGTAACCTGATTTTTTTATATCCCGAAGAGTTTAAATCTGATACAAAATCTTTAAATTACCTTTGTATTTGGCCTGCAACGCATTGGTTTTTGCCTTCTGCAGGTGTTACTAACGTATTTTACATCATGATTTTATATAACGTAACCGTAAGTGTAGATAATACTGTGCACGAAGAATGGCTGCAATGGATGCAAAAAACGCATATACCCGAAGTAATGGCAACCGGACTTTTTGCGCGCTACCAAATTTGTAAATTAATGGATGAAATCGCGAATGGAGGCACTACTTACGCCATTCAGTATTTTGCCAATAGTTTAGAAGATCTGCAGATTTACCAACTCCAGTTTGCGCCCGCCCTGCAGGCCGAATCGGCGCGCCGTTACAGCGATAAAGCGCTGGCTTTCCGTACGGTGATGGAGATTATAGATCCGGAGTAAACAGTACGGGGTATAAGGTATAAAGTATAAGGATTTTTGTTGTATTGGGATTTTAAACATGGGCTTAAGCTGAAAAAGATCCCGGTTTCAGCCTGATTTATTTTTCTAACTGCCGCACATAGCTTTGTAACTCCTCTTCCCTGAATCGGCAATTTATCCACTCGGCATCTAAGGTGGCGCCAATTTTCTGGTAGAAGTTAATGGCTGGCTCGTTCCAGTCCAGCACCTGCCAGGCCATGCGTTTAGCGCCCGCTTCGTGCGCGGCTTTGGCCACTGCATCGAACAAAAGTTTGCCAATTCCGCGGCGGCGATGGCGTTCTGTTACAACAATATCTTCCAGATAAAGTGTGCGGCCTTTCCAGGTAGAGTAGGCGAAATAGTACAGCGCAATCCCGACAATTCCTTCTTCGTTATCTTCGGCTACAAAAAA
The DNA here is from genome assembly GCA_023424725.1 of Bacteroidota bacterium. Lineage (GTDB taxonomy): Bacteria > Bacteroidota > Bacteroidia > Cytophagales > Hymenobacteraceae > JAFADQ01. Next base: position 3,012 of record JAFADQ010000188.1, on the reverse strand, counting down.
CCAAAACAGCGGGTTTTGGCCAAAGCCTTCGCGCTCCATTTCTGCAACGGTGTTGGTTACTTCGTGCGGCGCGCGCTCGTATTCTGCCAGTTCCTGTATCAGCCCCAAACAAGCTGCGAGGTCTGTTTTTGTGCCCTTCCGGACAGAAATATTCTGTTGTTTATTCATTGATCTTGTCTGAAAGTAAAACAGGCCGCCATATAAAATAGCGGCCCGTTTCTGGTTCTTAAAACTGAAATTATTACCTCGGCATGTTCTGCAAATTCACGCCCATTTCGTAAAAGCAGAAGCTCCACACATCGGCCCATTCGTTTATTTGCATGGCGGTAGATTTTCCGGCGCCGTGGCCCGCTTTCACATCTATTCTGATGAGATACGGGTTAACGGGCGCGCCTTTTGCTTGCAATTCAGAAATAAATTTAAACGAGTGCGCAGGTACTACACGGTCGTCGTGATCGGCGGTGGTAACCATGGTGCTGGGGTAAGTTACGCCTTCTTTTATATTGTGCAGCGGCGAGTATTTGTACAGGTACGGGAAGTGCGTGGCTGTATCGGCAGAGCCATAATCGCCTACCCAGGCCCAGCCAATGGTGAATTTATGGAAACGCAGCATATCTAAAACGCCTACCGCCGGAATAGCCACTTTGGCCAGGTCGGGGCGTTGCGTCATGGTTGCGCCAACCAGTAAGCCACCGTTAGAGCCGCCCATTATGGCCAGTTTGCCGGTGCTGGTGTATTTTTCGTTCTTCAGGTATTCTGCTGCGGCTATAAAATCGTCGAACACGTTTTGTTTGTTTTCGCGGGTGCCGGCTTTGTGCCATTTCTCGCCGTACTCGCCGCCGCCGCGCAGGTTGGGCATGGCAAAAATGCCGCCGTTCTCGAGCCACAACATCCGCGACGCGCTGAAGCTGGGTGTAAGCGAAATGTTAAACCCGCCATAGGCATACAAAAAAGTGGGGTTGTTGCCGTTTAGCTGCAGGCCTTTTTTGTGCACGATAAACATGGGCACTTTTGTGCCGTCTTTGCTGGTGTAAAACACCTGTTTCGTTTCGTATAAATCGGGGTTAATGTTAGCTTCCGATTCGCGGAAAAGCGTGGTGGTGTTGCTGTTTACGTTGTAGCGGTAAATGGTAGGAGGGTAGGTAAAAGAGGTGAAGGTGAAGAAGGTTTCTTTGTCTTCTTTCTTGCCGCTAAAACCACCAACCGTACCAATGGCGGGCAGTTGTACTTCGTGCAGTTTTTTGCCGTTTCTATCGAACACCACTACATTGCTGGCCGCATCTTTCAGGTAGCTTGCAATTAATTTATCGCCCACGGTGCCAATCCTTTGCATCAGGTTTTCCGATTCCGGAACAATGGTTTTCCAGTTTTTAGGCTCGGGGCTTTTCGGGTCTATCAGCACCACTTTGTAGTTGGGCGCCTTGTTGTTCGTGTGCACAATCAGCTTATCGCCCTGGTTATCTACCACGTTATATTCCGAATCGAAATTAGTGATAATGGGCACGAATTTGCTGTTAGCTTTGCTCAGGTCTTTTACCGATAAATTGTTGTTGCTGGTGCCTTCCGAAGCCGCCAGAATCAGGAAACGCTCGTCTTCTGTAGTGCCTGCCGAGTGTATGCGCAGCGGGTTTTTCTTGTCTTCGTAAATAAGCTGGTCCTGGCTTTGCGGCGTGCCTATTTTGTGGTAATACACCTTGTGAAATTCGTTCTTGGTGGCCATTTTATTGCCCTCTGCAGGGGCATCGTAGCGGCTATAATAAAAGCCGTTGTTGTGCCAGCTCGCTCCCGAGAATTTTATCCAGTCCAGCTTGTCGGTCATGAGTTTTTTGGTGGCCGTTTCTATAACATGAAACTGGTTCCAGTCAGAACCGCCGGCGCTGGTGCCGTACACCGCGTATTTCGCGTCTTTCGAGAACGAAACCAAGCTAAGCGAAGTAGTGCCATCTGTAGAAAGTTTGTTTGGGTCTATAAATACTTCCGGCTCTGCCTCCAGCGATTTTTGCACGTACAGCACCGCCTGGTTTTGCAGCCCGTCGTTTTTGTAGAAATAATATTTGTCGCCTTCTTTTACCGGCGCGCTGTATTTAGGGTAATTCCACAGTTTTTCTAACCGCTGGCGTATCTGGTCGCGATACGGAATCTGGTTTAAATACCCAAACGTAACCTCGTTCTGCGCCTTTACCCAGGCTTCGGTTTCCGGCGAATCCAGGTCTTCGAGCCAGCGGTAAGGGTCGGCTACTTTGGTGCCGTGGTAATCGTCGGTTTGGTTTACTTTTTTGGTGTTGGGGTACTGAAGTTTAGGCACGATGGGCGCTTGTTTTGTTGGGGTTGAAGGCGTTTCGGCCGTGGCCGTAGCGGTAGAAGAATTGTTGCTGGACGAGCAACCTGCGAGGCTCAAAAAAGAGGCCGCCGCAAGGGAAAATAACGGGATTTTTGGGTTCATGGTTTTCTATGTAACGCCGCTCTCCAGAGCGGCAAGTCAAGATTTTTTTTGGTGATGATTAACGAATAGCGTTGGTTGTTTTAGTATTGGGTTATTTTAAAATAATTGTTTGCGTGCCGCTCTGAAAAGCAGCGTTACAGGGCACACATTTTTGCCCTTTCCTGCTCAAATTCCTGCCACATTTTTTGCAGAATTTCGGCGGCCGGTTTTACATCGTTTATCATGCCGCTCACCTGGCCTATTTCCAGCTCGCCGTCTTCCATATCGCCCATAAACATGCCTTTTTTGCTGCGCCGCGAGCCGAGTAATTCTACCAGTTCTTCTTTGCTGGCGCCGCGCAATTCGGCCTCTTTTACCTGGTTGTAGAATTTGTTTTTGAGCAAGCGCACCGGTGTAAGTTGTTTTAGAGATAGTTCGGTATCGCCTTCTTTGGCTTCTACGATCCGTTCTTTAAAAGCTATGTGCGCCGACGATTCTTCTGAGGCGGCAAACCGGCTGCCCACTTGCACGCCATCGGCGCCAAGGGCCATGCAGGCCAGCATTTGGCGGCCATCGGCAATGCCCCCGGC
>JAFADQ010000129.1 GCA_023424725.1 Bacteroidota bacterium | reverse complement strand
AGTAAGAGGTGAGTAGACTTAAACGGTGCCGGGTTTGAAAAGCAAGCCTGCAGGCTTGCAGAAGCAGGTTCTTAGCTAGGAAGCTAAGAACAAGCGCACAGGTGCGGCAGTATTTCTGTCCTTAGATAGAAATCTAAGGACGGCCTGCTACAAGCCTCCAGGCTTGAGATTTTTTGGGTTTAATAAAAGCAAGCTTGGAAGCTTGCAGAAGTAGGTTCTTAGCTAGGAAGCTAAGAACAGAAATTGATTGGAATATAGCATAAGCTTTTAGCTAAACACTACCAGCTTACCCCTCATAACTCCCCAATTCCCATTTCTTGCCGCTCAGCTTGCGCAGCACTCTTTTCAGGCCCCGCAGGTTTTCGTATTCCAGCTTGGGTTTTATTAGTTCCTGCGGGTTTATTTTGTCGAGCAGCGCGATAAGTTCGGGTGCGGTTTTGCCTTCGTTTTTGGTGAAGAACTGGGTTAGCACCTGCCGGAATTCTTTAAAATTCCAGTAATGGTAAATGGCATCTTCGGCGGCCAGCACTTTGCGGTTTTGGGTGAAGAAGAAGGAGAAACCAAACTGCTCGATAATGTGCATGGGCAGCTCTTTGTAAACTGAGTCGGTGAAGTCTAAAACGCGTTGCAGCAGTAGTTTGTGGCGGTCGTTAATTCCTAAAACGCCGGCGTTCCACATTTCGGTTTGGGCGGGCACTTCCAGCTTGCGGCCGTTTACTTTTACAGCAAAACCGTTGGCCTCCAGGTGTTTGTATACCTTCTCGAAAATTCTGTTCTGGCGCGACGATATTTGGCCTTCGCAGGTATGCATAAACAATTCGCCGCGGCCAATTTTACCAAACATCGGCGCTGCTTTCTTCAGAAAAACGGTATCGGTATCTACATACAGTACATTGCCCAGCTCGCGCGAGAAAAAATCCTGCAGCATTTTAATTTTTACCCGGTGCACAAAGTTTATTTCGCCGCGCCATTCCTGTATCTTCTCCTGATCTATGGCTACGTACTCTATCTTGCTGGTGCTGCCGTGCAGGTATTTCCGGAAGAGCTGTTCGTTATCGGTGTAAATAATTATCCGGGCGCGGTCTTCTTCAGAGGTATCTTTGCTTACCCGTAAGTAAGATAAGATAGAATAAAGCGCTTCGTACAGAATTTCGGTAGAGCCGTAAGCCTGGTATAAAAGGTAGTTCATTTTGGCGAGGAGCAGCTTGTTTGCTGGGTTATATACGTAAAGATAATAAAAACCTCACCCCCGACCCCTCTCCACAGGAGAGGGGTGCCAACGCTGCCTTTTTATCGAAACCTTTGGTTTCGATTTCTCCCCTCTCCTGTGGAGAGGGGCCGGGGGTGAGGTTCCCTACCGCCAATACACCGCTCCGCCCACATTATCTTCTTTCGCACCGGTTACCGATTTCAGGCAGTTCACTTCATTCCGCCAGCGCAAAACTCCCAGAAAAGCAAAGATCAGGGCTTCTTTAAAATTAATTACATCGGCGTTGGGAATAACTACTTGTGCGCTATCGCCTAAGTTTTGCTGCAGTAACGCTATCAGAAATGTATTAAAAGCGCCGCCTCCGGTTGCCAGCAGGGTGGGTTTTTGGGTTGTAGTGGCAGGCAAATTGGCCTTCACAGCTTCCGCAATCTGGTAAGCAATGTGGTGGCAAACGGTGCAAAGCTTGTCTTCAACAGAAATGTTAGCATCATGTAAAGGCTGCAGCACCCAATTTTGCAGCCATTCGCGGCCAAGCGATTTAGGGGCCGGAGCGGTGTAGTAACCAGCGGAGTTTAATGTTAGCAGCAATTTCTCATTTACCTTGCCAGAGCGGGCAATTTTACCACCGGCATCGTAACTAAACCCGAGCTCTTCTGCCAGATAATTAAGCGCGATGTTGCACACACAAATATCGTAAGCCAGCCTCCCGGCGTTTTTTTCCACAGAAATATTAGCAATGCCACCCAGGTTAAGGCAAAAAGTGTGCTGCCCGAACAGAAATTTATCGCCAATGGGCACCAAGGGCGCGCCCTGCCCGCCCAGAGCAATATCCAGAGAACGGAAATCGCAGACAACCGGCAATCCGGCTTCGGCAGCAAGAGCTGCGCCGGAGCCAATTTGCAGGCACAGCTTGTTTTCGGGCTGATGGAAAATGGTATGCCCGTGCGAAGAAATAAAATCTACCTGCAACTTATGCTCTGCGATAAAAATTTTAGCTAACCTGCCCAGGTACTCGCCGTAAGAGTAATTTGCTGCGGTAAGTTCTGCTGCCGTAGCGGTAGGCAAGCTGTGCAGGCGGGTTTTCCAGGCCTCGGGGTAAGGAATTGTTGTGGCATTCAATATTTTATATATCCAAATATTGTTGTCTTCCGTAAAAGTACAGCATGCAATGTCGACCCCGTCGAGAGAAGTGCCCGACATAAGGCCTAAAACCTGGTAATTACAGATTTGGGAGGTGCTTTGTGCGGATTTTTCGGTAGGTGGGAGCTTTGGCATTGTGGTGGGTCTTTGGGCCTGAAAAGTCTAATTGTAGGGGCAGAATCAGTTTATAACTATGAAAAGTTTACTCTCGAGGGTGGAATCGGATAAGATAGAAAAGGCGGCATCTATGCTGAAAGTGTTGGCGCATCCAAAAAGGCTGGCCATTATAGATCTGTTGGGGAAAGAGGACAAACTCACCGTTACCGAGATTTATCAATACTTAAATTTGCCGCAGGCCATCGCCTCGCAGCATTTAATTACGCTCAAAGATAAGGGCGTGCTTACATCTTCTAAGGTCGGCACCAAGATCTTTTACTCACTTTCGGTGCCAAAACTTACCGATGTGATCGACTGCCTGGAAGAGTGCTGCATAGATCTGTAAGTTTACCGTAAAATACTGAAAATTTTCCGCTGATATCCGCATAACGAGATCAGCTCTGGAATTGTACAGCCCATAGCTGCCATGGCCCATAATTTGGCCGTTGCAGCTATGGGCTGTATCTTTACAGTATGGGTTAAGGTAGAAAGTATAAGGATTAAGGACTGGCAACATCGATGATTTTACGCCAACAACCCATCGTCCGAACAACTGCAAAAGCCAATTGTTACATCCCAAACTTTTTAATTTTGTTCTTCTACCTGATACCTTCTACTTTATACCTTTAAGATGTACATAGAGCAACTTTACACCGCCTGCCTTGCCGAAGCCGCATATTATATAGAGTCTGATGGCGAAGCGGCAATAATAGACCCGATGCGCGAAACCCAGCCTTATTTAGAGTTGGCCCAAAAGCGCGGCGCGAAAATTAAGTATGTGCTCGAAACGCATTTCCACGCCGATTTTGTTTCGGGGCATATAGATCTGGCCAAAAAAACCGGCGCAACTATTGTGTACGGCCCAAAAGCCAACCCAAAATATGAGGTGCATGTAGCCGGAGATGGCGAAGAATTAAAAATAGGCAAGCTAACTTTAAAAGTGCTGCACACGCCCGGCCACACGCCCGAATCTACCTGTTATTTACTATTGGATGAAGCCGGAAAAGAGCACGCCATTTTTACCGGCGACACCTTGTTTGTAGGCGATGTTGGCCGCCCCGACCTGGCCATTAAAGGCGATTTAACAGAGAAAGACCTGGCCGGATTACTTTACGAATCGCTTAACAGTAAAATAAAACCGCTCGCCGACGAGGTAATTGTGTATCCTGGCCATGGCGCCGGCTCGAGCTGCGGCAAAAACATCGGCAAAGAAACTTTCTCTACCATTGGCGCGCAAAAGCAAAATAATTACGCCCTTAAAGCCCAAAGCAAAGAAGAATTTATAAAAGAAGTAACCCATAATTTAACTCCGCCGCCCGCATATTTTTTTGTAGATGCCGCCATAAACAAAAACGGCTACAGCAATCTGGAAGATGTAATGATGCGCAATTTAAAAGCTCTTTCGGCGGATGAAGCAGAGCAGCGGCAAAAACAAGGCGCTTTAGTTTTAGATGTTCGCACTGCCAACGATTTCGAGAAAGGATTTATTCCGGGTGCGATTAATATCGGTCTGGACGGGCAGTTCGCGCAATGGGCAGGCACTTTGCTAAATGTAAAGCAACCGCTTGTTTTGGTAACTCCCCAAGGTAAAGAAGAAGAAACCGTGCTGCGCCTGGCCCGCGTAGGCTACGAGAATATAGCCGGTTATTTGCAGGGCGGTTTTAACTCGTGGCAGGCTGCCGGCAAACCTGCAGAAACTGTAAGCAGCGTGCAACCAACTGAGGTAAAGCAACTTCGCGAAGCCGATAACACCGTAATTCTGGATGTGCGCAAGCCTGGAGAGGTCGAAAACCAGCACATCGCAGGCATACAGTACCTAACACTGGCAGAGCTTCCGCAGCGCATAAACGAGCTCGACAAAAGCACCAACTACGTAATTCACTGCGGCGGTGGCTACCGCTCTATGATTGCGGCCTCTATGCTAAAAGCCAAAGGCTACCACAAGGTGCAGAATGTGTATTTTGGCTGGAGCAAGCTGAAAGATTTAGATTTGCCGTTTGTAACAGGAAAGTTACCGGAACCTGTAGCGGTGTAAATAATTTTTGAATCTATATTTTGAAACTGCCCGACTATCTAGCCGGGTTGTTTTGTTTTAGGAAAAAACCATTCGGAAAATTATTGAATTGGCTCCGCCGAATTTCATTTCTGTAAATTCTGATTCTGACAAGCGC
>JAFADQ010000126.1 GCA_023424725.1 Bacteroidota bacterium | reverse complement strand
GTGCAAACAGTACCTCTAAAATAACAATTATTAATTCTCTGGGTCAGGTTGTATTAGAGCAAAAAATGGCCTCTGCAGGCGTGGTGCAACTAAATACATCCGGGCTTGCTGCCGGTATTTATATTATGCGGGTAGAGAACAACGATGCTGCGGTGGCCAAAAAACTGGTTATCAGAAGGTAAAATCCTTTATATAAAGAAATAAAAAAAATCCCCTGCCGATAAAATCAGCAGGGGATTTTTACTTGAGTTGTTATTTAAAAACTTAAGAACCGGCAGCGGCGCGGGCTTCTTTGCCTACGTTTGCAGAGCTTTGCATACGGATAAGGTTAAGAGCAGATCCGGCTTTAAACCACTGAATCTGGCCTTCGTTATACGTATGGTTTACTTTAAACTCGTCGGTTGTTCCGTCGGCATGATTCAGTACAACCGTTAATTGGTTGCCCGGGCAAAAATCAACCAGACCAAGAATATCGATGGTGTCGTTTTCCTGAATCTTGTCGTAATCTGCTTTATCATCAAACGTTAAAGCAAGCATTCCCTGCTTTTTGAGGTTGGTTTCGTGAATACGCGCAAACGATTTCACAAGAACGGCTTTTACACCAAGGAAACGAGGCTCCATAGCGGCGTGCTCGCGCGACGAACCTTCGCCGTAGTTTTCGTCTCCCACAACCACCGAACCGATGCCCGCAGCCTTGTAATCGCGGGCAGTGGCCGGAACTTCGCCGTATTTGCCGGTAAGCTGGTTTTTAACGCTGTTGGTTTCGCCGGTAAAGGCATTAACAGCGCCAATAAGCATGTTGTTAGAAATATTATCCAGGTGGCCGCGGTATTTTAACCATGGGCCGGCCATAGATATATGGTCGGTGGTACACTTGCCCTGCGCTTTTATCAGCAGCTTTAATCCTTCGTAATCTGTTCCGCACCATGGGGCAAAGCCTTCCAGCAATTGCAAACGGTCAGAATTAGGATCTACCACTACGTGTACGCGGCTTCCGTCTTCGGCTGGCGCCAGGTATCCTGCATCTTCTACAGCAAATCCTTTTACCGGCATTTCCAGGCCTTTTGGCTCGTCCAGCTTTACCTGCTCGCCATCTTTGTTGGTAAGGGTATCGGTTAGCGGGTTAAAAGTAAGGTCGCCGGCAATAGCCATGGCGGTTACAATTTCGGGCGATGCCACAAACGCGTGCGTGTTAGGGTTACCGTCGTTACGCTTGGCAAAGTTGCGGTTAAAAGACGTAATAATAGAGTTTTTTCTCTTCGGATCTTTTGTGTGGCGCGCCCACTGCCCTATGCACGGACCGCAGGCATTTGCCAATACAACCCCGCCAATTTCGGCGAAAGTATCTAACAAACCATCGCGCTCTGTGGTGTACCGAACCAGTTCAGAACCGGGCGTAACCGTATATTCTGCTTTAACGGCCAGTTTTTTGGCAACAGCTTGCCTGGCTACGTGCGCGGCACGGGTAATATCTTCGTAAGACGAGTTGGTGCACGAACCGATCAATCCAACTTCCAGCTCTGCAGGCCAGTTGTGCTCTTTAACGGCAGCCGCGAATTGCGAAATTGGCCAGGCGGCATCCGGAGTAAATGGTCCGTTAATGTGCGGCTCTAACTCAGACAGGTTAATTTCGATAAGCTGATCGAAAAATCCTTCAGGATTGTCGTAAATCTCTTTATCGGCACGCAGGTGCTTAGAAACCTGATCGGCGGCGTTAGCAATATCGGCGCGCTCGGTGCCGCGCAGGTATTCGGCCATTTTCTGGTCGTATGCGAAAACCGAGGTAGTAGCGCCAATTTCGGCACCCATGTTGCAAATAGTTGCTTTTCCGGTACAAGAAAGGCTCTCGGCTCCAGGTCCGAAATATTCTACAATGCAACCCGTTCCGCCTTTCACGGTCAGGATTCCGGCTACTTTCAGAATTACGTCTTTGGCAGAAGTCCAGCCGTTTAGTTGTCCGGTTAGCTTCACGCCAATAACTTTCGGAAATTTCAGTTCCCAGGCCATTCCGGCCATTACGTCTACCGCATCGGCCCCGCCTACACCAATCGCGATCATACCAAGGCCACCGGCGTTTGGCGTGTGCGAATCGGTTCCGATCATCATACCGCCCGGGAAGGCGTAATTTTCTAAAACAACCTGGTGAATGATTCCAGCGCCCGGCTTCCAGAAACCGATGCCGTATTTGTTAGACACCGAACCAAGGAAATCGTACACCTCGCGGTTTTCGTCGTTGGCGGTTGCCAGATCTTCTACCGCGCCCACTTTGGCCTGAATAAGGTGATCGCAGTGTACGGTGCTTGGCACGGCAACTTTCGATTTACCGGCCTGCATAAACTGCAGCAGCGCCATTTGAGCGGTTGCGTCTTGCATGGCAACACGGTCTGGCGCGAAATCTACATACGATTTTCCGCGCTCGAATGCCTGTGTAGCATTGCCATCGAAGAGATGTGTGTAAAGAATTTTTTCGGTGAGGGTGAGCGGACGGCCAACTGCCTGGCGGGCAGCGTTAATTTTTTCGTCCATGCCCGCATACACCTCTCTGATCATTTCTATGTCGAAAGCCATATTACTGGGTTTTGTTGCTTTTTGGTGGCGTAAATTTAAGTTTGCAAAGGTAAGAATAATACCATTGGCACGAAATATCTGTTTAGGCTAATAGTAATAACCTCACAAAGTAAACATTGCTGCGCTTTAATAACAATTAAGGCCGTAAATTGATTTGTAATTTAGAACCTTTTTAAGGCTGCCCCCTACCCTGCGAGGGCCCTAAAACGTGGCGCCAATGCCTAATCTATTTTTATTTCGATGAATTTTTCTTCTGCTTTACTATTATTTTGGTGTGCCATGCCCCTGTTTTTGCTTGCCGCAGCCTGCACTAATACCGAAAAACCCGGTCTTAAAACCGGACTTTGGCGCGCCGTAATAGAAACCCGGGGCAAAGAAATTCCTTTCCATTTGGAGGTAGTAAAATCTGAATCCGGCTCTCTGGCAATATTTCTGATAAACGGCAGCGAGCGCCAGCACATACCAGCCGTACGGCAGCAAGCCGATTCTGTTTATATAGAGATGCCCGTAGTAGATGCCGAAATTAAAGCAAAAATATCGGGCAATACTTTAACCGGGCTCTATTATAAAAACCACCCAACCAACAGCTACACGCTTCCTTTTACTGCCACTTACGGAATAAAAGACCGTTTTTTGGGAGAACCGAAAACACCAGCCACCAATATTACCGGTAAATGGGCGGTTACCTTTATAAAAGACGCAGGTAAAACCACGGATGCCATTGGCATTTTCGAACAGAAAAATTCTGCCGTAACGGGCACTTTTTTAACCGCCACAGGCGATTACCGTTTCCTGGAAGGACGTTTGTGGGGCAACAAACTGCAGCTTTCTACCTTCGATGGCGGCTTTCTGTATTTGTTTGAGGCAGACCTGCAAAACGATGGAACCCTTAAAGGAGAATTCTGGAGCGGAAAAACAGGTTACCAAGCCTGGAAAGCCCAAAAAGATGCCGGTGCCAGCCTAAAAGACGCCGGCAAACTTACCACGCTGCAACCCGGCACCGAAACCATCAGCTTCGCATTTCCCGATCTGGAAGGCCAGCCAGTTTCGCTAACCGATGATCGATTCAAAAACAAAGTGGTGATAGTGCAAATACTTGGCAGCTGGTGCCCGAATTGTTTAGACGAAACCGCTTTTCTGGCTCCGTGGTATGCAGATAATAAAGATAAAGGCGTAGAGATAATTGGCCTGGCATACGAATACAGCCCTGAGTTTACCAAAGCTGCCGCCCGCGTAAAACGTTTAAAAGAACGCTTCGATGTGCAGTACCCGTTAGTAATTGCGGGCACTCCCGGCGCCGATGCCGCTAAAACTTTGCCCATGCTTTCCGGCATCAACGCCTACCCTACCACTATATTAATAGATAAGAACGGCAAAGTGCGCAAGATACACACCGGTTTCTCGGGCCCCGGAACCGGAGAATACTATGAGAAATTTGTTGAGGAGTTTGAGGGCGACGTAGCAGAATTGCTGAGCGAATAAAAAGTAAGTATCTGGGCATATTTACTTTAACTAAAAACTAAAGTCTGCCCACGTCAGTGTCCTCACTGACGTGCACCTAA
>JAFADQ010000063.1 GCA_023424725.1 Bacteroidota bacterium | reverse complement strand
GTCCTAAACCGCCTGTCGACTTAAAACCTGCAAAGACCAGTTTTCACTACATCAGCACCCAAATCCTGGCCCTTCCTATAATCCCATAAATCCCAGTTCAGACATCCTACTCCGCCAGCACCAGATCAATTGTCCGGTTACTCAAATTCGTAGCTTTCACCTCCACCATAATCTCATCGCCGAAAGAGATAATACGCTTGCTGCGGCGGCCGATGATGCGGTAGTTGTCGGCGTCGAGTTCGTAGTAATCGTCTTCCATGTCGGCGAGGCGAACCATGCCTTCGCACTTGTTTTCTTCTATCTCTACATAAAGGCCAAAATCCGACACGCCGCTTACTATTCCCTTGTACACCTTGCCAACGTGCTCTTGCATAAATTCTACCTGCTTGTATTTAATAGAGGCGCGCTCGCCGTCGGCGGCACGTTTTTCGCGCTCCGACGAGTGGATGCAGCGCTCTTCGTACTCTTCGCGGTCTACAGACGGGCCGCCGTCTAAATAATGCTGCAGCAGGCGGTGGGCCATCATGTCGGGGTAGCGGCGTATGGGCGAGGTAAAGTGGCTGTAATGGTCGAAGGCGAGACCGAAGTGGCCTTCGGGCGCGGTGCTGTATTTGGCCTTGGCCATAGTGCGGATGGCCAGGTTCTGCAGTACGTTTTGCTCGGGTTTGCCTTCTATGTCTTCGGTTAGGTTGTTGAGTTGGCTTGGGATGCTGCCCTTCTCGAAATCTAACTTATAGCCAAACTTGCGGGCAAACAGCGAGAAGTTGGTAAGCTTGTCGGGGTCGGGCGCGGCGTGGGTGCGGTACACCATGGTAAGGCGTTTGTCGGGCGCGCCTTTTTTAAGGTTGTACACAAACTCGGCTACCTTGCGGTTAGCCAGCAGCATCCATTCCTCAATCATTTTGTGGGCATCTTTGCGCTCTTTTACATACACGTGCAGTGGCTTTCCGTTCTCGTCCAGCTTAAAGCGCACTTCCTGGGTTTCGAACGAAATGGCACCTTTTTTAAAGCGGCGGTCTTTCAGGATTTTGGCCAGCCTGTCGAGGGTGTTTACTTCTTCCAGATAAGGGAAATCTACCACGTGCCCGCCGGGTCCGGCTTCTATTAACACCTGCGCATCTTCGTAAGCAAAACGATGGTTAGAGTGAATAACGGTACGGCCAAACCATTCGCTGATGATTTCGGCATTATCGCTCACCTCAAACACCGCAGAGAAGGTGAGTTTATCTTCGTGCGGACGTAGAGAGCACAAATTATTACTCAGCTTTTCAGGAAGCATCGGTATCGTGCGGTCTACCAAGTATACCGATGTGGCGCGGTTGTAACCTTCTTCTTCTACCAAAGAGCCGGGCTGCACATAGTGCGTTACATCGGCAATGTGCACGCCAATTTCCCAGTTGCCGTTTTCGAGGCGTTGTATGCTTAGCGCATCGTCGAAATCTTTGGCGTCTACCGGGTCAATAGTGAACGTGGTAACCTCGCGCATGTCGCGGCGGCGGGCAATTTCGGCTTCCGGAATCTCTACCGGAATGGCTTCGGCTTCGGCTTCTACTTCTTCCGGAAACTCGAACGGCAAACCGAATTCGGCCATGATCGAGTGCATTTCGGCGTGGTGCTCGCCGGCCTGCCCCAGCACGCGGGTTACTTTACCCAGCGGACTCTGATCGGGTTTGCTCGGCCATTTTAGTATTTCCGCAATTACTTTATCGCCTTTTTTGGCTCCGCCGATGTGTTCTTCCGGAATAAAAATATCGAAATACAATTTGCGGCTATCGGGCAAAACAAACGCGAAGTTTTTGCTCAGCTCTATTTTGCCGACGATCTCGTTTCGCTGGCGTTCTAAAATCTCTATTACTTCGCCTACGGCACGGCCTTCGCGCTCGTAGGGCAACAAGCGCACGCGCACTTTATCGCCCTGCATGGCAAACATCAAATCGTGCTTGTACACGCGTATGTCTTCTTCCAGAGTAGGGCTGGTAACGTAGGCAAAGCGGGCATTGGCCAGATCTACGGTGCCGGTAATTTCGGTGGCCTCGAAGTTAAGCGAATACGTTCCGTCGGGCGAGGCGATGATCTTGTTCTGGTGCTTAAGATCGGCCAGATATTCGAACAGCAGCTCGCGCCCTTCGCGGGTGCTGAGCTTTAGCTTGCGCATAAGCTGCTTGTAGGTAAAGTTATGGTCGGGCTCTTCGTGGAACAGGGCCAGCACATCTTTGCGCAAAATACCACGGCTTTGTCCGCGCCCGCCACGGCTGCCTCTCGATCCTTTTTGTTCGTCTCTGCCGCCTTGTTTTTTGCGGCCTGCAGGGTTTCCGGAATCCCGGCCAGCTTTGCCCCCGCGTGGTTTTTCGTTTCTGTCTTTCATATAAGTGCAATTACGGCAAAATATAGGGTAATGTTAATGTATTGTAGATGAATTGATGATTTGTTGAATTGATGATTTGATGATTGGTTGATGAATTGATAATTTTTGGCGTTTTGCAATAAACCGGTTTATCGTAGGGGCACCTATTGTGGGTGCCCTGGTTGGTATTGCGCGGTACTCAAATTTATGTGGGTGCAACGGGCCTCGTTTCGTAACCACAAAAGGGCACCCACAAGAGGTGCCCCTACGGACCAATAACCAAAATCAGCAATATATTAATTTAACTATCTGTAAATCAATTATCCACAACAATGTGTTAATAAATAATTCTGAACTATACCGCTTTACAGACGTAAACAGGCACTCAATGTTAAACCGATAAACAATACTATTATGAGTAAGTTAAGAAGCCTTGAAGACCTGTTTCACCACGAACTAAAGGATTTATATAGCGCAGAAAAGCAACTAATTGCAGCACTGCCAAAAATGGCCAAAGCAGCCTCCGACGAGCGACTGAAAAAGGCATTTGAGATGCATTTGGAAGAAACCAAAGAGCAGAAAGAGCGCCTTGAGAAAGTGTGCGAACTAGTAGGCATAAGCCCCGGCCGCGAGAAATGCGCCGCTATGGAAGGCCTGGTAGAAGAAGGCGCTAAAATGATTGAGGAAGATGCCGACCCCGAAACCAAAGATGCCGGGCTAATAGCCGCTGCCCAGCGCGTAGAGCATTACGAAATTTCGGGCTACGGAACTGCCGCTCATTTTGCCGAGCGCCTTGGCCACAAAGACGCGGCTAAACTGCTTCGCCAGACCCTGGAGCAGGAGCAATCTACCGATACCAAGCTTAACGACCTTGCCAAGAGCTACATTAACGCCAAAGCCGAAGAATAGCAGGTCCTGATTTCGGAGAAATAAAAAAAAACAAAGCCCGTTCGGTTAGAGCGGGCTTTGTTGGTTTATGGTGGCACTAAAAATGGCCCTTACTGCTTTATAATTCTGATGGTTTGAGTGTGGTCGTTTTGTTTGATCTGCAACAAGTACATGCCCTGAGAAAGCGCCTGTTCTGGTTGTATTTGCAGAGTAGTTTCTCCGGTTTGGGTTTGGTAGGTTTTGTAGAAGACCTGCCTTCCTAAAACATCTGTCAGCACCACTTCTGCTTTGGTAGTTGCAGAGTTGAAATTGATAGAGAAGTTGTTTGAAAAAGGATTTGGATAAACCCTCGCACTGATCTGTTTTAAGCCTGGCTGAACAGACAGCGCAGCATCTACATATACATATACCGTATCGGTAATAGAGCAGCCTGCATTACTTGCCGTTAGTATATATTGCACTAAGCCAGTAACCAGCGG
The DNA here is from genome assembly GCA_023424725.1 of Bacteroidota bacterium. GTDB lineage: Bacteria > Bacteroidota > Bacteroidia > Cytophagales > Hymenobacteraceae > JAFADQ01. Next base: position 4,926 of record JAFADQ010000063.1, on the reverse strand, counting down.
GTTCGCGGTAACCGTATTTCCGGTAGCCTGGTTAAGCCCCGGGCCCGACCACTGAAATACAGTGCCTGGTAAAGGGTTATTCTCTGTTAAAGTTAGCGTTATTGTCGCGCCTGGGGCAATTGTATCGGCCGAAGCCTGCACCGAAACCTGCGGCAGCGGATTGGCCGTAACCATGGTGGTGGCTGAGCCGGAGCAGCCATTTAATGTGCCGGTTACGTTGTAAACTTCGGTTCCGCCCGATGGCATTACTACAGGGCTCTGGTCTGTAGAGGTAAAGCCGCCAGGCCCGGTCCAGGAATAGGCAGTGCCGGCAGGCCCCGAAACGGCCAACGCTACACTTTGCCCCTCACAAGTTACTATATCGGGAGCGGAAAGTACCGGCAAATCGTTTACCGTTATGGTTGCAGATGCCTGGCTGGCGCAGCCTTGTGCCGATGTGCCTGTTACGCTATATAAAGTGGTGCCCGCAGGTGTAACCGTAATTACAGAATCTGCCTGGCCGGTGCTCCATAGGTAATTGGCTGCTCCGGTTGCCGACAGAGTAATACTCTCGCCATCGCAAATTGTAGCTTGCGCACTGTTTAGGCTAAGCTGTACCATTGGATGCACGAGCACGGTAACAAAAGCGGTATCGGCACAGCCCGTTGTTTCTCCGGTTACCGTATAGGTGGTGGTAGTTGCCGGGTTAACCAATACCTGGTATTGTGTTTGTCCGGCGCTCCAGGTATAGGTAGTAGCTCCGGAAGCCGAAAGGGTGGCTGTTTGGCCTGCGCAAATAGCGGTAGGGCTTGCTGTCGCGGTTACAGTATGTACAGTAAGCCCCATGCCGTTATCGGAACCTGTAATACCCGGATTTGATGCCACCACACGGATCCGGTAACCGGCGCCTGACGGGAGTGAGGCCGGTAGGGTAGCTGTTATTATGCCGGAAACAGAGCCGGCAAGGGTGCCTATTACAACCGGCGATGCGAAAGAGCCCGATGCACTGGAGAGCTGTGCTGTAAATACATTGCCAGTATTAAGCGTACCGGAAACTGTAAACGGAACAGAAATAGTCTGGCCAGGGCAAAGGGTAGAAGTACCAAGGCTGGAAGTGGCAATTTCGGGGCCGGTAGCGCCAAAAATCCGCGCGATGCGGTTACGCCCGGTGCCGTTGTAGCTGGTGAATGTGCCGCCAATTAGTATATCTCCGTTACCCTGGAGGGCAAGCGTAGCAATGGGGCCGCCATAAAAAACGGTGGCCGTTGTATTTGGGTAAGGGGACCCGGTTCCCGGATCAAAGCCGGCATCTATCGTTCCGTCAAGGTTAAGCCGGGCAATACTTGCGCGGGCAGTGCCGTTGTACGAAATAAAATCGCCTGCTATTATAATTCTTCCATTTGGCTGAACCCTGATAGCATATACATGCCCTCTTTGCTGCGTGGCAACGTTATTAAGAACGCCGGAACCGGTGGCAAAATTCTGATCGAGCAATCCATCGGCCTCAAGCCTTATGAGCGAGCGGGCATAGCTACCGTTAAAATTATTATAACTTCCGCCGGCCACTATTTTGCCATCGGGCTGCAACGCCAACGCGAAAATATTTCCGCCCACGCCTGTTCCGGTGCCGAAGCTGCTATCCAGAGTGCCGTTTGCATGTACCCTTACAATGCCGCCCACAGCCGTACCGTTAAACCCGTTAAAGCTTCCGCCCAAAATTATTTTACCATCGGGCTGCACCACAATAGAATTTACGGAGATGACAGATGCCGACACGCCCGATATTCCTGTTCCAACGGTAAACCCGGCATCGGTAGTGCCATCTGCATGTACCCGTATAATTCTGTTAGCCGTCTGGCCAAAATAACTGGTAAACTCACCGCCTATCAATATCTTTCCGTCAGGTTGTGTTACCAGCGACCGTACCTTCCAGTTGGTGCCGTAAGCTGTGTAGGCGCTGCCAAAGCTGGCATCCAGGCTTCCGTCGCTGTTAAGCCTTCCGATATTGTGCTTCGTTGTTCCGTTTATTTTCTGGAAATGCCCGCCGATAATAATTTTGCCGTCGGCCTGAATCGCCACCGCCAGAATGGTATTATCGGTTCCGGACCCCGGCACGAAACTCGAATCGAGCGAACCGTCGGGGTGCAGTCTGGCGATATTATTTACAGTAGCGCCATTGTAGCTGGTAAATTGTCCTGCGATAATAATTTTGCCATCGGACTGCACGGCAGATGCATACACGGCGGCAAATGTATGGATCGGGCTAAAGTCGGTATTAAGAAGAGTACTGCTTATGCCATACCAGGGGTTAAAGCCGGTATCTACGGTTGCGTTGGCATGCAATTGCGCGTTAAATGCCCGTGGCAGGCCTTTATAAAACAGAAATTCGCCGCCAATATATAGTTTGCCATCCGGTTTCAGGCTGATGGTATTTATGGTTGGTGAAGTGGGATGAATGGTAGAAAGGCCGGCGGTATCGTTAAACCCGCTAACTAAAGCACCTGTGGCGCTCAATTTTGCCAGCATGATGCGTGTAGCGCCATCGTACAAATCGAACCAGCCGCCTAAAATAATATCGCCGGTTGGAGTTAGCGTTATAGCATTTACCGTTACGCTTGGCACCGAGAAACTGCTGCTGATGCCTGTGCCGGGATTAAAGCCGGTGTCTAACGTTCCGTCGGTATTTAGTCTGGCTACCCGGTTGCGCGAAGTGCCGCTGTAAGAGGTAAAGTTGCCGGCAATAATAATTTTTCCGTCGGGTTGCAAAGCAGTTGCCTTCACAGGGTTGTTGGCGCCTGTGCCTGGGGTAAAGCCTGTATCCAGGGTTCCGTTGGCATTAAGGCGGGCTATGCGGTTGCGGGCAGTTCCGTTGTAAGAAGTAAAATCGCCCGCGATAATAACCTTCCCGTCGGGCTGCAAAATTACCGACCTGATCATTCCATTCGCGCCAGTACCGATACTGAAGCCGGCATCCAGGGTACCGTTGGCATTAAGGCGGGCTAAGTTATTTCTTGCTGTACCGTTGTAACTCGCAAATTCGCCGGCAATAATAATTTTCCCGTCGGGTTGTACTGCGATAGTATTAACGGGGGCAGCGCCGTTTCCGGAATTTACCCCGGTGCCTGGCGTGAAAGTAATATCGTTGGTGCCATCGGCATTAAGCCTCGATATACGGTTGCGCGATGCTCCGTTGGTTTGCGAAAAGCTACCGCCTACCAGTATTTTCCCGTCTGGCTGAAGCGCCACCGCCAGCACATCGTTATTCGCACCGGTGCCGGGTACAAAGCCGGCATCTAGGGTGCCATCGGTGTTCAGGCGGGCTATCCGGTTATTCGTTACATTATTGTAAACGGTAAATTTGCCTCCAATAAGTATTTTGCCATCGGCCTGAATGGCAGAAGCTCTAACATAATTGTTAGGCCCGTCGCCATGCCCAAAGCCATAATCGGCTGGGTTAAAGCTGGCATCTATGCTGCCGGGTTGCTGTGCGAAAGCCGAAAAGCACCAGGCCAGCAGCAAAGCAACCAGAGTTAAGGTTTTGCCGAGAGAGGTTTGAAGGAGGTGAACTTTCATCAGGAAGTTTTACCAGAGGTATAAAAGAACAGAATTTCTAAACTGGAATATTAAATAAAATTATGCGAAAGATGTAGATAATCCTAATCGGTGATACGGGTTCTTTACTATTTAAAATGCGCGAAGAAGTTTTAAACAACCTTATTACAAACCACTTATATGCACAAGTTGTAACATTGTTTCAACTGAATTATTATAGCTCTATTTTACAAAAAACTCATTTATTAACCTGAGTTCGATTAATAAAACAATCCGTATGGCTTTTTTAGAACGATGAGAGGTCTACAGATGTTTTTTAATCTTAAAAAGACCTGGGCTTTAGACCTATAAGGTTTCTAAAACCTACCGATTACACACAAATCTGCAAACGTCCCCGGATTTCATCTGGGGCTATTGAAATGAGACCCCTCCGGGGCCAATAGCTCATGGAGCAAAAGTTAATTCGGAGAACATATACATACTTGGAAATGACTGTAAAGGCTATACTATGGCAAAAAAAACATACACTTGGACAAGTAACAGACTTGTGTGTAAGCGGTAGGTTTCTAAAACCTTATAGGTTTTCCTAAATCCTGCAATTGGCTATTGAAAAGCGTATTTTTTAATCGAACTCATTTATTAAATTCAGGTCGCTTCGAGGAAAGATAATATTGGTTACAAGAGCAGCCAAAAAGCCCGCTCATCTCTGAACGGGCTTTTAATCTGCCACGGCACAAAAACCGGCCCTTACTGCTTTATAATTCTGATGGTTTGGGTTTGATTATCTTGCTTAATTTGCAACAGGTACAAGCCCTGCGGTAGTGGCTGTTCCGGCTGTATTTGCAAAGTAGTTTCGCCGGTTTGCGTTTGGTAGGTTTTGCTGAAGATCTGCCTTCCCAAAACATCTGTCAGTATTATTTCTGTTGATGATGAAGCAGAAGCGAAGTTAATGCTGAAGCTGTTGCTGAATGGATTCGGGAACACATTGATATTCCCTTTCAGGGCCAAGTTTTCTTCAACACCAACAGCAGTAATGTGATTCAGCTTCGCCACGAACATATCCTGTGCGCCGTTGCTGAATAGTTCCTCATCTCCGAAAACCGCTCTGCCCGAAAAGTAACCGGTGGTGTAGCTGTTGCCCTGCGCATCTGCGGCAATGGCCATGCCCGCATCGGCTCCTATGCCGCCTGCCTTGCGTGCCCATAAGGCATTACCTGCCATGTCGTACTTAGCCACGAACACATCTTCGCCGCCCATATTTGTTAAACGGTGCTCTCCAAAACCAATTCCCGCATTGTAGCTGCCGGTAATGTAGCAAAGCCCATCTGCACCGGTGGTAATTCCGGTTGCAAAATCATCGCCAGCTCCGCCTGCTCTTCTGGCCCAGATAAGGTT
>JAFADQ010000423.1 GCA_023424725.1 Bacteroidota bacterium | reverse complement strand
ACCTTTCTCTATGCCGTCTATCACATATTTAGAATCTGAGTAAACTACAACCGGCAAATCTGTGCGGGTTAAAGATTCTAACCCGGTAATTACAGCCAGCAGCTCCATGCGGTTGTTGGTGGTTAACCTGAAACCCTGCGAAATTTGCTTTAAATGGCCTTTGTATTTAAGAATAACGCCATAGCCGCCGGGGCCCGGATTACCTCTGGACGAGCCATCGGTGTATAATTCTATACTAGCGGAGGCGGAGGCAGAATTGTTAGTCAAAAGTTGAGAATTAGGGTGTAATAAGGCCGTTTTTGGGCCTCGCAGCCTTAATAAAGGGCTACAGAGTTATGTTTTGCTTGAAAAGTTTAATAGCAATGGCCAACAGAATAATTCCGAAAACTTTACGAAGAATATCGGTGCCAGAATGGCCTAGTTTTTTCTCTATCCAGCCGGAAGTTTTAAGCACGATATACACAAAAATTAAATTCAGCACGATACCGATGAGCACATTTGGTAACGAGTAAGCAGCCCGCAAACTTAGCAACGTAGTAAGCGTACCGGCGCCAACAATAACCGGAAAAGCAAGCGGGACGATAGAGCCGCTTTTAGAGTTCGGGTCTGAATGAAACAGGTTTATACCCAGCACCATTTCCATGCCTATTAGGAAAATTATAATGGCGCCGGCCATCGCGAACGACTGAAAATCTATGCCGAAGAGTTTTAAAATAGATTCGCCAAGAAACAGGAAAGCGATCATGATAACGGCCGCCACTATGGTAGCTTTCTCCGATTGGATCTTGCCTTCCCGCTTTCGCAAGGTTATCACGATCGGGATAGAACCCAGAATATCTATCACCGCGAATAAAGTTAGCGTTACGGCCAGGGTTTGGGTAAAACTGATCTGTTCAATCATCTTTTATAGTTTGCAAACTTATACTGGTGCAAAAAGTTGGCCTTCCGGCCTTTTGTAAAAGTAAAAAGATTTATAATTCTGTTAGCTGCAAGGGCCAAAAAAGCATGTGCCAGCACTTAATTACCGGCAATTTTTACGGAAAAAACCAAGCAAAAGCTCAAAATCGGCATCGGTATGTTGTGGGAAATTCGCAATCCGGAATGTGTTTTTAGCCCACACATCGTAGCCTTTGCCAAGTAAAATATTTTGGTTGAGGGCTTTTTGCCGCAAATCGCTCACAAATTTTTCTGCCGCTTTAAATGCTAGTACGGTTTTAGATCTTACCTCTGTGTTAGCTATCAATGGCTCAAAATCTGTGAATTCCGCTAATTCCTGGTACAGCTTTTCGTTGCGTAATTTCAGGTTTTTATCGGTTGTGCGTATCAGGTTTATTTGCTCCAGCACGCGGCTTAGCAAATAAATGGCAAGCACGTTTGGCGTGTTGTAGGTTTGGTAATTCAGCATGCGGTCTATCATTACCGGCATGCTGTTGTAATGGCTTCTGTTGTTTATTTGTTTGGCCCGCTCTACCGCTTTTGGCGAGCACAGCATAATGCCAAGGCCGGCAGGTAAGCCAAAACATTTCTGCACAGAGGCAAACCAAATATCGGCTTTGTTTATTTTTAGGTGTAGCCCGCCTAACGACGAGGTGGCATCTACCGCGATAATACTATCGGGGTAAAGGCTGCGCACATGCAACAAAAATTCGGCGGGCAGTTGCGTGCCATTTGAGGTTTCGTTGTGGGTTAAACAAACTAAGTCCGGAAATTTGTACTGCGGCAGTTCGTTTGGGTTTGGAGTATCGTTAAAGCCAAACGGATAGGAAAGGGCTGTGAGGCCCATTTTTTGGGCATACTCAAACCATTTCTGCCCGAAAGATCCGTTAAAAATATGCAGGCTTTGCTTTTTTACCAGGCTTTGCAGGGTTATTTCCCAACACTCGGTAGCAGAGCTGGTAAAAAACACCATGTAATCCTGCGGAATGTTAAGTTTCTTTTTTAGCAGCTCTATCGTTTTTCTGGATAGTTGCTCGAAACCGGCGCTGCGGTGCGGCATGCTCAAAATATCCTGCGCATAAGCATCCTGCAGGTACTGTTGCACCTCCGGATAAACTTTAGACGGACCGGGAAAAAATGAGAGCAAAACGGTTTTTAGTTTAAAGAAATGAGAAAAATACGGGTTTGATGCAGAAGCTGTTTAGAGCTTATCTTTCAGGCTGCAAATTAATACTTCCAGAACCTGACTTCAGCTATTTCTCGATCCGTAGCTCTGCTATGAATCTCAAAATGAGCTTCATCAGAACCTGAAATTATCAATTTTCGGTTCAGAAAATAAACTCTAAACAGCTTCCTAGAAAGAAATGGGCCACTCCAAAAAAGGAACGACCCATTTCAGACAATTAAAAACAAAAATTATTCGCCGGCTTCTTTGGGCTGACCGGTTTCTGCGGCATGCTGCTCTTTCTCGGGCTTCATTTGTGGGAAAAACAACACATCTTGTATAGAGGGCGAGTTGGTCATGAACATGGTAAGTCTGTCGATACCGATACCCATTCCGGCGGTTGGCGGCATACCGTATTCCAGCGCGCGCAGGAAATCTTCGTCTATAAACATTGCCTCGTCGTCGCCTTTTTCGGCCAGGCGCATCTGCTCTTCAAAACGTTCGCGCTGGTCTACGGGGTCGTTCAGCTCAGAGTAAGCGTTGGCAAGTTCTTTTCCGTTCACCATTAGCTCGAAACGCTCTACCAAACCCTCTTTGCTGCGGTGCTTTTTGCAAAGCGGCGACATTTCTACCGGATAATCAGTTATAAAGGTTGGCTGAATGTAATGTTTTTCGCACTTTTCGCCAAAAATCTCGTCTATCAGCTTGCCTTTTCCCATAGAGTTGTCTACCTCAATTCCCAAATCGCGGCACGCCTGGCGAAGCTGTTCTTCGTTCATTTCAGAAATATCTATGCCGGTATGGGTTTTTATGGCATCGTACATGGTTACGCGCTTAAACGGCCGCTGAAAATCTATTTCTTTATCGCCAACGGTAACTTTAGTTTTGCCGTGCAACTCCATGGCTACATTCTCCAGCATGGCCTCGGTAAAGTCCATCATCCAGTTGTAGTCTTTATAGGTTACGTACACTTCCATTACCGTAAACTCGGGGTTGTGCGTGCGGTCCATTCCTTCGTTCCGGAAATCTTTGGCAAACTCAAAAACCCCATCAAAACCACCCACTATCAGCCTTTTCAGGTACAGCTCGTTGGCTATGCGCAGGTACATGGGTATATCAAGCGTATTGTGGTGGGTAATAAACGGCCTTGCCGCGGCGCCTCCCGGAATGGGCTGCAAAATTGGCGTTTCTACCTCCATGTAGCCGTGTTTGCTCATGAAGTTACGCATAGAATTTATAAGCTTAGAGCGCTTTATAAATGTCTCTTTCACCTCGGGGTTCACTATCAGGTCTACGTAGCGCTGGCGGTAGCGCTGCTCGGGGTCGGTAAAGGCGTCGTGAGTAATTTTATTTCCCTGCTCATCTGCCGATTCTTTTACGATAGGCAACGGCCTCAGCGATTTGGTAAGCAGTTTAAGCTCTGTTACGTGTATAGAGATCTCGCCAACCTGCGTGCGGAAAGCATAGCCTTTAATGCCGATAATATCGCCTATATCGAGCATTTTTTTAAACACCGTGTTATAGAAGCTTTTGTCTTCGCCGGGGCAAATTTCGTCTCTTCTGATATAGATCTGAATGCGGCCCTTAGAGTCCATCAGCTCGGCAAAAGAGGCGTTGCCCATAATGCGGCGGCTCATTAAGCGGCCCGCTATGCTGATGTTCTGCAATTGCTCGGGGCTGCAATCGAAGTTTTCTTTTATATGTTGCGTGGTTGTATTTACCTCGAACAGTTCGGCAGGGTAGGGGTCTATACCAAGTTTTTGGAGTTCTTCGCGCTCGTGTCTTCTCCTTATTTCCTGTTCGCTAAACTGATGCATATCGGGCTGGTTGTTGGTTGTTACGTGTTGGTTGTTTTGCAGTTTCGATTTCCATTTTCAAGTACAAGAATCGCAAACTTATTCTGCAATATAAATAGCCTGCAAAGGTAGATGTTTTGTTTTGCTGAATCAATTTTTTAAGGCTGCGGGCACCATATTCTGTGCCGTTACAATACAAAAAGCCGCGACTTAGGTTGTCGCGGCTCTGTTTTTGGTGCCTGCAGCTTGTTATTGCAAAAAACCGGTTTCTTCGGCCTGTAGTATTCTGAAGTTTGCCGGATCGTTTATAATTGCTATCACCTTTAGTTTATCGATATTAAACGCCGCCGGAATAGAGTAGGTAAACTGCTTGTTCTCGACCTGGTTTGCAGATGCAGGGCCCGATGTTAGCATATCGCCCCAGGTTCCGGTTAGGGTTGCCCTCAGAAAATGGTCGTGCACATAGTTCTCTATATCCTGCTGTCCGGAAGCCAGCCGGTAATCTTTTTGCCAGTCTGTTTTGCCATACTCTACCAGAAATACCGAAATATTTTGCGGTTTGCTTACAGCCTCCACAAACGTGGTTTTAATATCTAGTTTAAGCTCGCGGGTAGCTTTTGTAAGCGTTGGGTTTATATTGATTTTGGCCTGTGGCGCGCGGCTTAAAATGGTATCTATTACGGTGGCCCACTCTGTTTTGCCAAATACCTGATGGTTGGTGCGGTTTACTAATGCGCTGGGGTAGCCGGTAACGCCATATTCAGTATCGATAGCAGTGCCTGCCGGGGTACGGAAATCGTAGGTGTACTTGCCGGATGGTTTTACCTGTGCGAAAAATCCAGCATGAACAGACATTACT
>JAFADQ010000420.1 GCA_023424725.1 Bacteroidota bacterium | reverse complement strand
GCATAACTACACTAAAAAGCGCGATGCCCACTACCAGCGATAACTTTGTATCTTGCTCGAAAAACAGCAAACTGGCCAGAAATACAAGTAAAGAAATTACCATCGCGTTCAGCAAAGCCACCACAATTACCTTGTACATACGCTTGCGGAACTTCTCTATTATTACAGATTTATTGGCCAGCGACTGAATAATGATGGACGAACTCTGAATGCCTACGTTTCCGCCGGTTGCCGTAATTAAGGGTATAAAAAAGGCCATAGCCGGAATTAGCGCAATATCGCTCTCGAACAAACCCATAAACTTGGCGCCCAGCAAACCGCCTACCATACCAATTAGCAGCCAGGGCAACCGGGCGCGGGCAAGGCGCAGCACGCTGTCGTCTTCTTCTACATCTTCGGTTATACCCGACATTAGCTGGCGGTCCAGCTCGGCGCGCTCCTGAATAACATCTACCACGTCGTCGAAAGTAATGCGGCCCAGCAGTTTGCCCTGTACGTTTACTACCGGAATAGCTTCCAGATCGTACTTCTGCATAACATCTACCACCTCGTCTTCGTCTTTATAAGATTCTATCGAGATCACGTCGGGTTCGTAAATGTCTGCTATTAGTGTGTTGTCTGTAGAAAGCAGCAGGGCTTTTGTGTTAATGCGGCCCATCAGCACGTCCTGATCGTTTACCACATACATAGAATAAATTTTTTCTACCTGCTCGGCCTGCCGGCGCACTTCTTCTATGCATTGCCTAACGCGCCAGTTTATGTTTACTTTTATAAATTCTTTCGCCATTAAACCGCCGGCGCAATCTTCGTCGTAATGCAAAAGATCTACAATGTTGGCGGCGAGTTTCTGGTCGGTTAGGTGGGCAATAACTTCTTCGCGCACCTGCACCGATAGCTCGTTCAGAATATCTACGGCATCATCCGAATCCATCTGATCTATAAACCGCGCTATTTCTGCACTTGAGTAGCTGCTCAGAAAATCTACCCGCACATCAGAATCGAGGTCGGTAAGGATCTCGGCTCCGATGGAGGCGTTTAATATATCGAGGAGATATTTGGTTTGGTTGGTATCGAGCTCGTAGAGAACCGTAGTAATATCGGCCGGGTACATACCGCCCATTTCCCGAATTACAAACTCGGTATCGTTGCGGCCGATAGCTTCTTCTACCTGCTCAATAAATTCTCTGGTAATCTCGGTCTGCATAACTCGTATTACGCGAATTTGGCTGTGCGAACTTTTATTTTTTTCACCTCACCCCCAACCCCTCTCCAAATGAGAGGGGAGAATTCGGAGCCTTCGGCATATTTAGCTTATTTATTTTAAAATAAAACCACTATGCGAAGCCCCATTTAAGCCCCTCTCTTTTGGAGAGGGGTTTGGGGTGAGGTTATTTCCGGGTTTTTCCTATTTGTTGTGTGAGGCCGATAAAATCCTGCACCGATAATTGCTCGGCGCGTTTATCTAAAATCGGTTGCGCCAGAAACTCATCGGTTAATCCCATTGGCTTTAACGCGTTGCGCAAGGTTTTGCGGCGTGTGCTAAAGGCTTGTTTTACAACGCGTTTAAATAAAACTTCGTCGCAATCCAGTTTCTGTACATCGTTCCGCAGTACTTTTATTACGCCCGAATTTACTTTTGGCGGCGGGTTAAACACATGCGGAGGCACGGTAAAGCAATACTCTACGGTATAATATGCCTGCAGCAACACACTTAAAATGCCGTAATCGCGCGAGCCAGGAGGCGATGCCAACCTTTCTGCCACTTCTTTTTGCAACATGCCCACCACCTCGGTTATCTGGTTCTTATATTCCAGCACCCTAAAGAAAATCTGCGACGAAATATTATACGGGAAATTACCAATGATCGCGAATTCGCCGTCTGTTATCTTCCGCAGATCGGTTTGCAGAAAATCGGCTTCTACAATGTTATCGCCCAGTTCGGGGAAATGTTCTTTAAGGTAAACAATCGATTCTTTGTCTATATCCAGGGCTGTGAGGGCCAAATCTTGCCGCTTCAGAAGGTATTTGGTAAGCACGCCGGTTCCGGGGCCTATCTCGAGCACCGGCCTTACCTGCTCCGTTACCGAAAGCTGATCTACAATTTGCTTGGCAATGCCATCGTCTGTTAAAAAATGCTGGCCAAGATGCTTTTTGGGAGTAACCATAAACGGGCAAAAATCGCTTCAGGCTGCAAGCTACGACAAATTTGGGTTGATGTGTAGATGGTTGCTGAATGTTGTTTGTTGATAATTTTTCTGAATCAGAATTTACGGGATTAAAGAATTTCCGGAATTGATTTATAACGGCTATATTTTTTACCTCCAAAGCATATTCTGACAATTCTTAAATTCCGAAAATTCTGATTCAGACATTTCGCTTGCAGCGCCCACATATTTGCCCGTCGCAGCCCAAAACCTCAGTCCAACAATCAGCCATCAACAACCAACAATCAATTTTGCTATATACCTTCTATTCTTTCTACCTTTGTTTTACATGGACAAGCGAACCAAGCCTTTTATTGGCATCACGATAGGCGATTTTAACGGCATCGGGCCCGAGATTATTCTTAAAACCGTATCAGACCCGCGCATTCTTACTTTTTGCACGCCGGTAATTTTTGGCTCGGGGCGGCTCTTTAACAAGCTGCGCAAGGCCACGCAAGGCGAGCAAAAACCTGCGGGCACCGAAAACCAGGCCGCCGCAACCGAAAAAGACAGCAAACTACCCCAACCCGAGCAACTTCATTTTTCGCAAACCCGCCCCGACGAGCCGCTTTCGGGCCGCAAGGTAAACATGGTAAATTGCTGGGAAGAAGATTATAACCCTACGCCCGGCAAGCCAACTCCCGAATCGGGAAAATGCGCGCTGCTATCTATACAAATGGCATCTAAATATTTAGAGGCCGGAAAGATAGATGCCGTTGTTACCGCGCCTATAGATAAAGATAATATTCAGTCAGACGAGTTTAAATTTCCGGGGCATACAGAGTTTTTCACCAGCTATTTTAAAGCCGAAGAAAGCCTGATGCTGCTTGTGAGCGGCCAATTGCGGGTGGCTACGCTTACCGGGCACGTGCCGCTAAAAGACGTGGCGCAGCGCATTACGGCTAAACTATTGCGCACTAAACTGCTGCTGCTGGCCGGGTCGCTGCAAAAAGATTTCGGTATTCTGAAGCCGCGCATGGCCGTTTTGGGTCTTAACCCGCATGCCGGCGAAAACGGTTTGCTGGGCACCGAAGAGAAAGAAATTATTTTGCCCGTTATAAAAGAGCTGCGCGAAAAAGGAATGCTGGTATACGGCCCCTACCCTGCCGACGGCTTTTTCGCTACCGGCGCCTGGAAAAAATTCGACGGCACTATGGCCACATACCACGACCAGGGTTTGGTGCCGTTTAAAACACTCGCCTTCGATTCGGGAGTAAATTTTACGGCTGGCTTATCTGTTGTGCGCACCTCGCCCGACCACGGCACCGCTTACGACATTGCCGGCAAAGGCCTGGCCATAGAAACCTCGTTCCGCGAAGCCCTGTACGCTGCCTGCGACATTTACAAACAACGCGCTTTTACGCCGGAGTACGCCCTGAGTAAGTAAACATAGGCTGCAACGGGCAAAAAACGAGGTGTTGCAAGGTAAATCGTAAAGCCTCACCCCCGGCCCCTCTCCAAAATGAGAGGGGAGAAAAAGGAGCCTCCGGCAAATTCAATTATTTTTAATAAAACAAATCTGGGGAGCACGAAATAAGCCTCTCTCATTTTGGAGAGGGGTTTGGGGTGAGGTGAAAGAAAACAATACATCACAACCGAACCATTTCCATTAATTCAGCATTAGAAAAAGGAAAAATGCAACCTTGGCTGCCTTTATTCGCTTATTCAGACATTAAATTAGTAATATCCGGAGCGCAAACTTTTTAATGTGTGCGCAAATTGTTAATTTTGCAGCTTGCAATTAAAGAACTGTGCAGAACGAGTTAAAAAAATACGATATAAATCTGGCCAAATTAAGCCTCAAAACCCACCGGTTCGAGTTTAATCTGGACGACGATTTCTTCGCTCTTTTCGACCAATCGTACATCACCAAAGGCGACCTGAAGGCTGTAATAGACCTTGATAAAACCGAACGGCTGATTACACTGCACATCTCTATTAAAGGCGAAATACAGCTTACCTGCGACCGCAGCCTTGAGGAATTTATGCACCCGATAGATGTGCAGGAAGAATTGATTCTGAAATTCGGCGACGAAGCAAAGGTGCTGTCGGAGGATATGTTGCAGATCACCCCCGATACACAGAGCATTAATGTGGCCCAGGACCTGTTCGATTACATCGGATTGGCCGTACCCATGAAAAAGCTGCACCCGCGCTACCAGGCCGAAGACGATCCGGATTCTGACGAAGATATCCTGATCTTTTCTACCTCTACCGACCGCGGCATGATAGACGACGAAGATGATACCGACGACAAGCCCGACCCACGCTGGGACGCGCTGCGTAACATCTCCGACAATTAAACGAATATAAACAAATTACATAAAACAGATTACCAAACAATAAAATGGCACATCCTAAACGGAAAATTTCCAAAACCCGCAGAGACAAACGCAGAACTCACTACAAGGCTACAGAGCAAACTATTGCTGTGTGTGCTACAACCGGCGAGCCGCACCTGTTTCACAGAGCTTATGTGTCGAATGGCGACCTTTACTACAAAGGCAAAATAGCCATTTCTAACTATAAGCCAGAAGCCGCTGCTCCGGCAGCCGAATAAGGCCACACCTGCTCCCTTGTATTATCCGATTTCTGTAACTCCTCACTAAACTCCTGCATGAAAATAGCCTTAGACGCAATGGGGGGCGATTTTGCCCCACAGGCGATTGTGGAAGGTGCAATTCTGGCTGCCCGTCAACTTCCGGCCGATGTCGGTATTGTACTGGTAGGCGATCCTGCCGCCATTCAGGCTATTCTGGACAAGGAAACCGATATTGCCGAGCTGAACATAAGCGTGCAGCCGGCCTCGGAGGTAATACAAATGGGTGAGCACCCAACCAAAGCACTTCAGCAAAAACCAAACTCGTCTATTGCAGTCGGGTTTGGTTTGCTTAAGGCAGGCGCAGCGAAGGCATTTTGCAGCGCGGGTAACACCGGCGCCATGATGGTAGGCTCTATGTTTAGCGTAAAAGCTATAGAGGGCATTTTAAGGCCCGCCATAGCCGGTTTCGTACCGAAAGAAGACGGCAGCTTTGGCGTTATTCTGGATGTTGGCGCAAATGCCGATTGCAAACCCGAAGTGCTGGAGCAATTTGGCGAACTGGGCTCTTTATATGCCAGGCACGTGCTGCATATAGAAAACCCAAAAGTAGGCCTTATGAACCTGGGCGAAGAAGAAGGCAAAGGAACAATAGTTACCCAACCGGCTTACAAACTCTTAAAGGCCAACTCCCGCATTAATTTTATCGGTAATGTAGAAGGGCGCGACCTTTTTAACGAAAAAGCCGATGTAATTGTGTGCGATGGCTTTACAGGAAACGTGGTGCTGAAAATGGCCGAATCGATCTACGACATTATGCACAAACGTGGCATGCAGGACGATTATTTCGATCGCTTTAACTACGAATCTGTTGGCGCAAGCCCTATTCTTGGAGTTCAGGGCAACGTACTGATCGCGCACGGCGTATCGAGCCCGCTGGCGGTTTCTAACATGTTAGAGCTTGCCCGGCAAATGATCGAATCAGAAATTTCTGTAAAAATCAAAAACGCATACAGCGTAAAAACCAGCATTTAAATTTTAATCCCCTCCTATCCAATGTCAAAAATTACTGCTGCCATTACCGGAGTAAGCGGTTATGTTCCTGAATATGTGCTCACTAACCAGGAATTAGAGCGAATGGTAGAGACAAACGACGAGTGGATAACCTCCCGCACCGGCATTAAAGAGCGCCGCATTTTAAAAGGAGAAGACAAAGGCACCTCGCACATGGCAGCCCCCGCCGTGCTGGAGCTGCTTCGCAAAACCAACACCAATCCAGAAGATATAGATCTTCTGATCTGCGCCACCACCACCCCCGACATGCAGTTTCCGGCCACGGCAAACCTGATAGCGGATATGGTG
>JAFADQ010000414.1 GCA_023424725.1 Bacteroidota bacterium | reverse complement strand
CGCTGTACTTGGCGAAGAAAGATTATAAGGTAGATATTTACGAGCGCCGCCCCGATATGCGCAAAGCAGGGGCTGCCGGTGGCCGCTCTATAAACCTGGCCCTGAGCGATCGCGGCTGGAAAGCCTTACGCGGAATTGGCATAGAAGAGCAGATACGCGAAGTGGCCATACCCATGTATAAGCGCGTAATGCACGACGAGCACGGCAACCTAACCTCGCAGCCTTATGGCGAAGAAGGGCAGGCCATTTACTCGGTTTCGCGCGGCGGGCTTAACATGGCCATGATGGATCTGGCAGAAGAAAACACAAACGTACGCTTGTTTTTCGAGCAACAGTGCGTGTCTGTAGATTTAGATACCGCTACGGCAAACATGCGCGACTTGTCACGAAACGAAGAGTACACCCGGCAGGCAGAACAGATTTTCGGTACCGACGGCGCCTTTTCTATGGTGCGCAACTCGCTGATGATGAAGACCGACCGGTTTGAGTATTCGCAGTCGTTTCTGGAGCATGGCTATAAAGAACTGAACATTCCTGCTACTGCCGATGGCGGTTGGGCGCTGGAGAAAAACGCGTTGCATATCTGGCCCCGCGGGCATTATATGATGATTGCGCTGCCAAACCTGGACGGCTCTTTTACCTGCACCTTGTTTTTTCCTTTCGAGGGAGACCCGTCTTTTGAAAAACTAAAAACCCGCGCCGATGTAGAGCAGTTCTTCAACCGGGTTTTTCCGGATGCGGTGCCGCTAATGCCAACCTTGCTCGACGATTTCTTCGAGAACCCTACCTCTTCTTTGGTAACGGTAAAATGCTTCCCGTGGGCGCATAAAGATAAAGTGCTCATTCTGGGCGATGCCTCGCATGCCATTGTGCCGTTTTACGGACAGGGAATGAATGCCGGATTTGAAGATTGTACCGTATTTAACCAACTGCTGGAAGAGCACGGCGAAGACCTCGGAAAAGTGTTTGCCGAATTTCAGAAACAGCGCAAACCCGATGCCGACGCCATTGCCGACCTGGCCGTGATGAATTTCGTGGAGATGCGCGATAAAGTGGCCGACCCAAGGTTTTTGCTTCAGAAAAAGATAGAATCGCAGATACATAAGCAATACCCCGATACCTGGACGCCGCTCTACAGCATGGTAACTTTCTCTGATAAATCGTACTCCGAAGCTTTGGCAATGGGCCTGAAACAGGAAGCGATTATGAGCAAAGTAATGCCGCATGTAAAATCGCCCGAAGATTTTAATAAACCTGAGGTGCAGGAAATATTAAAGCAGGCACTAGGTGTGTAAGTTGCGGTAAGCAAAAGTTTTTTAGTTTATAATATGGGCAAGCAAGCCATTTTGGCCTTTTTTATCTGTCTGGCAACTTTTCCGGCCTTTAGCCAGGGCTGCTCAGATGCGGGCGGTTGCACTATCGGCTATATGAAAAATACGCTACAGCCCGATTCGGCTTATCAATCTGCTTTTATAGCGGGTGTATCGGCGGGTTTGGGCGAGCAGGATGTGCTGATAATTTCGCCGTTTCTGGAAGCCAATTTTAAGGTGCTGAAAAATACCTGGCTTAATTTCCGGACCCCGTTTGTGTTTACATCTGGCAACCTTGGCTCTACTGCCGATGTTGGCGATTTGTTCGCGGGTGTAACCCAGCGGGTTTGGGAAACCGAAGAAGCCGACCTGCGGGTGATGGCTACCATCAAAATCCCACAAAACCAGGCCGATAAAAAAGACGACGACCGCCTGCCCTTGCCTATGCCGTACCAAAGCAGCCTGGGCACTACCGATTTAATTGTGGGGGTTTCTTATAAGCGTAACCGGATTTTGGTATCGGCGGCTTACCAGCACGTGCTGAAACAAAACAACCAAAACGGCTTTTTAACCGACCTCGACCCCGAGAACCTGAACTACCAGGCTTATTTTAATTCGCAAAACCTGGAGAGGGCAAATGATGTACTGTTACGTGCCGAATATACCATGCCGGTAGGTAACCATTTGCTAAGCGTGGGCGTGCTGCCTGTCTATCATCTTAGTGAAGACACCTACCAAAACCTGGCCGGTGAGCGCGTAAAAGCCAAAGGCTCCGATGGCCTTACTTTAAATATAACCGGCAACTATCTGTACAAACTCAGCAACCGCGCAGGCTTGCGCTTTACAGCGGGCGCTCCTGTTATTACCCGCGATGTGCGCCCCGACGGGTTAACACGCTTTGCGGTAGGCGTGGTAAATTACGAGCTGCTGTTTTAATAGTTAGTTTAGATTTTTCAAAAGGCTGTTTCAGGAATGAGGCAGCCTTTTTTACTCTCCAGTGCCTCGAAAATTGCCTCCCGCAGCCTTATCAACCACAAAAAGCTCCCAACCTAACAGATCGGGAGCTTTTTGCTTTGCACCAGAGGCTTTTTTGCCTCTTACAGCATCTTGTTTTCTTCAAAAATAAACCTGCCGATGCCAATTTTGCTGCCACCAGCCAATAAAAATCAGCAAGCTATTTTGTTAACGCGGTTGGCGTGGCGGCCGCCTTCAAATTCTGTTTCCAGAAAGGTAATTACCATTTGCTTCGCCTCTTCTTCGCTTACAAAACGGGCCGGAATGCAGAGCACGTTGGCATTGTTATGCGAGCGGGCCAGTTGCGCCAGCTCGGGCAGCCAGCACAATGCGGCACGAATACCGGCATGTTTGTTTGCCGTCATGGCTACGCCGTTTCCGCTTCCGCAGATCAAAATTCCGAATTTACAATCGCCTTTTTCTACTGCTTCGGCCAATGGGTGCGTATGGTCGGGGTAATCTACAGAGGCATCGGAGCCGGGGCCAAAATCTGCGACTTCGTAGGCTTTGCTTTTTAAAAGGTCTGAAATAAGGGCTTTATAGGCGAAACCGGCATGGTCGCCGCCGATGGCAATTTTGGTAGACATTTTACTGTTGGTTTTGTTGGTTTAGCCGCTTTATTGCCGCTCGCTGCACACTTCCCGAAACGAAAATACTAACTTCGAAAAGCAAATACATGGGAGTGGCAACCAAAAGCTGGCTTAAAAGATCGGGCGATGGTGT
>JAFADQ010000410.1 GCA_023424725.1 Bacteroidota bacterium | reverse complement strand
GTAAAAACCAGCACGAAACACGTAGCCCGGAAGTAAATTCCGAATATCAGAAACAAACCACCAAACACTTCGGCAATAGCGGCGGCCAGTCCCCACCAAATGTGCCCGAAACCTATGCCAAATGTTTCCATTGCCGAGCCGACTGCCTGCCACTTTTCTTCGCCGCCCATTAGCTTCGGGTAGCCATGAAAAAACATCATCACGCCAAGGCCAATCCGTAATATTAGTAAACCGAGGTGTTTTTGCTTATCGGAGAAGTAAAACAGATTCATTATAAATGTGGTGTTTTTAGACTGATTTTAAAACAGGCCTCAGACCTATAAGGTTTTTGAAACCTTATAGGTCTTTATAAATTCACGTAACAAAAGTTTAGCCCTTTGTAGCGTAAACTTCAGCAACAAAATTTGTGCGGCAAACCCCATCGTGCGACCTTTGCCCTGCTACGGTCAAAAAAATGGCCGCTACAGCTCAAAAAACACTTTGGTAAATTGTGTAACAACTCTTACCGTGTGTTTGTAATACTACTGTTATGACAGCAAAGAAAACCCAACGACCACTTATATTAGTTTGCAACGACGACGGCATTACCGCGCCCGGAATACAGAACCTGGTAAAGGCAATGGAAGAGCTCGGCGATGTGTTAATTGTAGCGCCCGATGGCCCGCAAAGCGGCATGGGCCACGCCATCACCATCGGCAACACCTTGCGCCTCGACCGCAGCACCACTTTCCCCGAGCACGATTCGTACGAATGCTCGGGCACGCCCGCCGATTGCATAAAAATGGCAAAGCACCACGTGTTGCGCGACCGCAAGCCAGCTCTTGTGGTTTCGGGTATCAATCACGGCTCTAATTCTTCTATAAGCGTGCTGTATTCGGGCACCATGTCGGCGGTAATAGAGGCCGCGATAGAAGGAATGCCGGCCATCGGTTTTTCGCTGTGTGATTACGGGCACGAAGCCGATTTTTCGCACACCATACCGTACGTAAAGCAAATAGCGCAAAAAGTGCTGGAAGAAGGCTTGCCGAACGGCGTTTGCCTGAATGTGAACTTCCCCAAAAAATCGGCAAAAAAACTACAGGGAATGAAGATCTGCCGCCAGGCCCGCGCCCAATGGCAGGAAGAGTTTGAAGAACGCCTGGACCCGAACGGCCGCCGCTACTACTGGATGGCCGGCAAATTCGTGAACGAAGACCACGGCGAAGACACCGACGAATGGGCGCTTGCCAATAATTTCGTTTCTATCGTTCCGGTTCAGTTCGATCTCACCGCGCATCATGCTATCGCAGTGTTGAATCAGTGGGATTTTTAGGTTGTCTGAACCAGGATTCGTAGGATTGTCTGAACTGGGATTCGTAGGATTACAGGAAGGACAGGATTTTGTAGGGGCGAATTGCATTCGCCCTTATTTTTTGTGTGAATTTGGATAGGTTGGATTATTCTGATTGATTGGATTTTACGGGTTTTGAAAAGGATTACCGCCTGAGTGCAGATAACGTCATCCTGCCTTTCCTATAATCCTTCGAATCCCAGTTCAGACAATTGGGCGAATGCAATTCGCCCCTACATTCCTAGCTCCAATATCTTATCAAACTCCTCTTTTTTTAACGGCATTACCGATAGGCGCGATTGCTTCAACAAGCCAATATTCTCCAGGGCTGGAGTGGCCTTTATTTGTGCCAGCGTAACCTTATTTTTGAGTTCTTTGTGGGCAGATAATTCTACGGCAACCCAATTCTTATCGTCGGTTTTAGAATCCTGAAAATGCGGTTTGGTTACTTTGGCAATGCCCACGATGGCTTTCTCCGATACACTGTGGTACACCATCACTAAATCGCCTTTTTGCATGTCGCGTAAATTGTTTCGGGCCTGGTAATTGCGCACACCGTCCCAGTCGGTTTTTTTATCGCGCTGCAGATCGGCAAAAGAGTAGGCTTCGGGTTCTGATTTTACGAGCCAGTAGTGCATAGTAAGGTTGAAGGATTGAAGAATTGAAGAGAACAGGTGTAAATTTAGGCTGTAACGGGCAAAAATATGGCCGCTGCAGCTTATAGTGCAGAGTCTGTTACTCTTTCTGATGGATGATCCGCACTTTTAGCATCTCCGGTTCTACCGATACAATTTCCATTTGGTAGGGTTGCTGGCGGCTGTCGGTAAAGTTCAGGTTCAGCGTGTTTTTGTCTTTTATTTCCCACGAACCGGTTACGTTCTCGAGTCCGTCGGTGGGCGCTATTACGTACTGAATAAACTTGCCGCCGGGCTCGATCTGGAAACCGGTGCGGCCTCTTGAGGGAGGGAAATCGTACGAATTGGGCCTGTAAACCCGTATTCCTTCTTCGGTTTCGTCTTCGTAAGAGTGCAGCCAGGTATTAAAAAGCGGGCTTCCGTTGGAAGTGAATTTTGAGGAATGCACGCTTTTTGTTTTGCATTGCTGGGCTGTGAGCATCAAAAACAGGCCTGCCAGAAAGAAAATATATTTCATCGCGTAAATAAATTGAGGAGGGTAAAGAACGTTACCATCGGCCAGATTTGCAAGCGGACGAAGAATTCGGCTGGCATCTGATCAGAAACCGGCATAAATTGTACCTTTGTTAGCTAAAGATTACGCGCTTGGAAAACCGGAAGATCACCAAACTTTTTAAACTGGCCGTGCAATTGCTGGAGCTGCACGATGCGCCTGTTCCTAAACTTCGCCCGTACCAGAATGTGGTGGCCGCGCTGGAAAATACCGATGCGCCGCTGGCCGGAAAAACGGCCGAAGAACTGCAGCAATTAAACGGCATCGGTAAATCTATGTCGGCCAAAATTGTAGAGGTGGTAGTGCGCGGAAGTTTTGCCGAGCTGGACGAGCTGCTGGCCAACACACCCGAAGGTTTGCTGGAAGTTTTGAAGTTAAAGGGAATTGGCCCGAAAAAAGTGCGCGCCTTATGGCAGGAACTGGAAATAGACGACCTGCACAAACTTATGGAAGCCTGCGAGGCCGGAAAAGTGGCCCAACTGAAAGGATTTGGCGCCAAAACCCAGGAGAACATTAAAGAAGCCATCGCATTTTTGCTTGCTCAGGAAGGCAAGTTTTTGTTTGCCGAAGTAGAAGAAACCGCCAACGAATTAGTAGAAGAAATTAGCAAGCTGAAAGGTGCTGAACAGGTTTCTTTGGTGGGCGATATCAGAAGATACTCAGATATTATCAGTTCTATCGGGATGCTGGTAAGCACAAAAAACACGGTGGCGCTGCATCAATCTTTATCGGAAATAGAGCTGCTAAGCCCAAATTTGCCTGCATCGGGGCCCTTTGCATGGCGCGGCAACAGCAGCAAAACCGGCAGCCTGGTAGAGGTGCATTTTTGCGCTCCCGAAGAGTTTGGCGAAAAACAACTACAACTCACCGGAAGCCTCGCGCACTTAAACGAACCGGTTGCCGGAGGCCAGACATTACTGCAAATTAGCCGGGCGGAAAAAGGTAAAAGCGAAGAAGAAATTTACGCATCTGCAGGGCTTGCTTATGTGTTACCCGAAATGCGCGAAGGTTTGGGAGAAGTTGATCTGGCCGCTCAAAATAAATTACCAAAGCTGGTTGAGCTTTCTGATTTAAAAGGCATTCTGCACAACCATTCTACTTACTCGGATGGTGCGCATACTTTAGAGCAGATGGCCATTGCCTGCCGCGATTTGGGGTACGAATATTTTGGAATTGCAGATCACTCCAAAGCAGCCTTTTACGCTTCCGGAATGCAGGAATTTACCGTTAAAAAACAGCAGGAAGAAATAGACCAGCTTAACCAAAAACTCGCGCCCTTCCGCATTTTTAAAGGCATTGAGTCTGATATTTTATTAGACGGATCTTTGGATTACAGCGACGAAATTCTGGATACTTTCGATTACGTGGTTGCTTCAGTTCACAGCCCATTGAACATGGATATTGTAAAGGCTACGGACAGATTGATAACCGCCATCCGTAATCCTTACACTACAATTCTTGGCCACCCAACCGGACGATTATTGCTGCGCCGCGAAGGCTACCCCATAGACCATAAAGCCGTGATAGATGCCTGCGCCGAATTTGGAGTAGTAATAGAAATAAACGCCAACCCATGGCGCCTCGATATAGATTGGCGCTGGATACCGTACTGCCTCGAAAAGGGCGTAATGCTTAGTATTAATCCGGATGCGCATTCAACAGGCGGATTATTGGATATGCGTTATGGCGTGTTAAGCGGAAGAAAAGGCGGTTTAACGAAGGAAATGACGTTGAATGCGTTAGGAAGGGAGGCTTTGGAAGAATTTTTTAAAGCGAGAAAGAAACACTGATGAATGGTAAGAAGAATGAGTTGAAATAATCC
The DNA here is from genome assembly GCA_023424725.1 of Bacteroidota bacterium. Lineage (GTDB taxonomy): Bacteria > Bacteroidota > Bacteroidia > Cytophagales > Hymenobacteraceae > JAFADQ01. The sequence continues at coordinate 1,494 of JAFADQ010000410.1, read as the reverse complement.
ACTCATCCACTCATCCACGCATCCACTCATTTGATACAACTTGAAAATCCTCATTCTCCGTTTTTCTTCTATTGGCGACATCGTGCTCACCACTCCGGTTATCCGCGCAGTGAAAAACCAGGTGCCAAACGTGGAGCTGCATTTTGCTACTAAAACGGCTTTTAAAGATGTGCTGGCGCCTAATCCGCACATAGATAAACTGCATTTGCTCGGAAAAGAAAAGGGCAGCCTGCGGGCACTGATTTCGGTGCTGCGAGAGGAGAAATTCGATTTTGTAATTGATCTGCACAACAACCTGCGGACCAAAATTATTAAAACCGCGCTGGGCACCAAAAGCCGAAGTTTTAATAAACTAAATTACCAAAAATGGCTGCTGGTAAAGTTCAAAATAAACAAACTTCCCAACATTCATATTGTAGAGCGATTCGTGTATGCAGCCGCGCCGGTTGGTGTGAAAGACGATGGGCTGGGGCTCGATTATTACATTCCCGAATCGGCACATGTTTCGCTTTCTTCTTTGCCATCAGAATTCCATAACGGTTATACCGCCTACGCCATTGGTGGGCAGCACAATACCAAAATCCTCCCAACCGACCGCATAATTGAGCTCTGCAGCCTCCTTAACCGGCCGGTAGTTTTGCTGGGCGGAAAAGAAGATGCACCTGTAGGCGAGGAGATAGCTGCGGCCTTCAAAAAACCGGGCTACACAGGGCAAACGGTAATTTATAATGCCGCCGGAAAGTACAGCTTAAATCAATCTGCTTCTTTACTTCAACAGGCAAACGAGGTTTTCACGCACGATACAGGTTTAATGCACATCGCGGCGGCGCTACAAAAAAAAATCTACAGCATTTGGGGAAACACCGTGCCGGAATTTGGTATGTACCCGTACCGCACGGAGTTTGTGGTGCTGGAGCGGCCAAATTTATACTGCCGGCCCTGCTCAAAAATCGGCTACAAAAAATGCCCCGAAGGGCACTTTAAATGTATGCGGGAAATAGATTTTAGCATAGTAGCAGAGCAGAAATAATCAGTTTATATTTTCTGATAGTTTGGTAGAATCTGCAATTTTAACCTTCCTAATTAAACCGGTAAAACAACCCAGTTGTAGAATTAATAGTGCTGATATTTTGCTTAAAGGTTTCATTTGAAAGGGCAAATGTAGCCTTTGTGTGAAAATACTCTAGCCCAAATTGCAGCCCGATTCGTTGCGCCAGATGAAACTGTAAATTGGCACTCATGGCATAGGCCAGGTTAGTTTTGCTTTTTACCGTAATGCCTGCATTTTTATCTACAGGCAGTTCTACGTCACTTAAGCCTATCATGGGCCTGAAATCGAGTTCTACCCGTTTACTAATTGGGAAACAAATTAAAGGACCAGCCAATAAGCCAGCGTACGACCAAGGTTCGTAATGATCAATAATACGCTTATTGACCATTAGATTATGGGCGCCGCCATACAATTTTGCCGTAATACCCACCGTATTAGAAAAC
>JAFADQ010000400.1 GCA_023424725.1 Bacteroidota bacterium | reverse complement strand
ACATAAGAACGCCAGGTATCGCGAATTCTTAAAAAGAAATCGAACGAGCCGGTGGTTTTGCCAAACACATTTATGCGGTAACAAGGCCGGCCGTTTATATAGTGTATTTTATTATCGATTTCTATATCGCCCTCGGCTGCGTTTACAAAACCGTAATGCACTTTATATTTCAGTTTTTCGCCTGAAGTAAAGCTGTGGTTATTATGTTTTCTTACCGGGTCGCTAAATATAGAAAATCCCGTAAGTATGGTTACGGTAAATAGTATTACGGCTAAAAATATTGCTTTCGAGGTTTTCAAGTAGATAAGTTTTTACCTTTTAATAATACAAACTCTGTACCAATAGCTGGTTTTTAATTCAGATCAGTATTTTAACTGTGCTATATATACTTATTTAAACAGAAAAAGGTGCCTGTTTGGGCACCTTTTATACTGTAGTTTTAGCAATTGGTTAATTACGCCGGATCTTCCAGCACGGCAGCCACTTTTTCGGGCTCGCCTTTTACCATCGCTCTTATTTTGGCTTCTATTTCGTCTTGTAACTCCGGGTTGTCCTGAAACAGGTTTTTAACCGCATCGCGGCCCTGCCCAAGTTTGTTGCCATCGTAAGAGAACCACGAACCTGCTTTTTGCACAATGCCCAGTTCTACGCCCAGGTCTATAATTTCGCCTACTTTAGAGATTCCTTCGCCATACATAATGTCGAATTCTACTACTTTAAACGGAGGCGCCACTTTGTTTTTTACCACTTTTACGCGGGTGCGGTTACCGGTAATATTGTCGGCGCTTTCTTTAATCTGGCCAATACGGCGTATGTCTAGACGAACCGACGCGTAGAATTTAAGCGCGTTACCACCGGTGGTAGTTTCGGGGTTACCAAACATTACACCAATTTTTTCGCGAAGCTGGTTAATAAAGATGCAGCAGCAGCCCGTTTTGTTTATGGTGCCGGTAAGTTTACGCAGGGCCTGGCTCATTAAGCGTGCCTGCAAACCCATTTTGCTGTCGCCCATGTCGCCTTCCAGTTCGCCTTTCGGTACCAGCGCTGCAACAGAGTCTATTACAATAATATCTATCGCGCCTGAGCGGATCAGGTGGTCGGCAATCTCAAGGGCCTGCTCGCCGTTATCGGGCTGCGAGATAAGCAGGTTTTCGATGTCGATCCCAAGTTTTTCGGCATAGGTTTTATCGAATGCGTGCTCGGCATCGATAAAAGCGGCCAGCCCGCCTGCCTTTTGAGCTTCGGCGATGGCATGCATGGTGAGTGTTGTTTTACCAGACGATTCGGGGCCGTATATTTCTACCACCCGGCCTTTTGGCAACCCGCCGATACCAAGTGCGATATCGAGGCCCAAAGAACCGGTAGAGATAGAAGGAATGGCCATAACCGGCTCATCGCTAAGCTTCATTACAGTGCCTTTTCCGTAGGTTTTGTCAAGCTTATCGATGGTTAGTTGAAGCGCCTTTAGTTTTTCGTTGCTTACGCTCATTTGGCTTTGTTTATATTTGATGAAATTTATGTGAAATTACGATTATTCGCGCCCTTTTCCAAACCTGCAGGCACCAAATATTAGTGCATTATAGGCTACATTTACGGGCTCAGAATTTAAACACAAACCTAAACCAATACGTGCCTTTTTCCGCAGTTATTTTCGTAATAAAACGAGTTTTTTTTCTGGTGGCTGCAAGCCTCGTTTTTGCCCCTGCCAGCGCCCAACTCAACAACTCGGCCTTTTACCGCAACATTGTTATTAAGCCCCAATACGCCGGCGATGTGCGCCTTACCCTGGATGCCCTGGGCTTTAGCAAGAATAACGAATATTTTAACCGCATGGCCGATGGCTATACCATGTTCGGCTACCAGTTTAACCCGCGGTTATCTTATAATCCAACAGAAAATATACGGGTAGAGGGCGGGGTTTTTTTACAGAACGATTTTGGCCGCGACGGTAAATTTACGGCAATGCCCACCTTTACGATTAAATATGCAGAAGATAATTACCAGCTTATTTTCGGAACGCTGCAAGGCTCGCTAAACCACCGCTACATAGAGACCCTGTACGATTTTGAGCGCGTAATGAACAACCGCCTCGAAAACGGGATTCAGTACATTTACACCGGCCCTAAGTTTTGGCTCGATGGCTGGATAGACTGGCAGCGCATGATTTATAAAGGCGACCCATACCAGGAAGAAATAGCAGGCGGAATAAGCGCTGAGTGGCGGGCATGGCAATCGGCAGATAGTTCGCTCACATTTGCCGTGCCCTTACAATTTACGGCGCAACACCATGGCGGGCAAATAGATGCTACCGAATTGCCGCTGCTAACCGTTTTTAATGGCGCTACGGGCTTTACTTTAGAAAAAAAATTCGCGAAAGGCAGCAAGGTAAAAAGCATTTACACCCGCAATTATGCTGTAGGTTTTCTAGATTATTCAAATGAAAAAATATTTCCATTCGAGAACGGAAATGGCCTTTACCTGAATGCGGGAATAAACACCAAATGGCAGGAAGTAATGCTGAGCTACTGGCACGGGCACGATTACATTGCTTTGCTGGGCGGGCAGTGGTACCAGGCTTATTCGCGCAGCTATAACGATACCGGCTATACCGAACCTGCGCGGCAGGTAGTAATTTTGCGCCTGATGCACGACATAAAGCTTTGGGAAGGGTTGATTCTGACGCTTCGGCTTGAGCCGCATTACGATCTTAACAACCCTGGGTTCGAGTTCAGTAATTCGTTTCATCTCAATTTTAACACCGATATTTTTCTGAAGAAAGTGCCCACACCGCAAACCGAGGGCTTGCCTTTTGATAATTAATGATGCACCCCGGTTTAATTTAATGCCTGGTGCCCTGTTTTTTGTCCTTCGCAGGTTTGGTAAGCCAGGTGTGTAAGGCAAAATTGTCTCAACCAGATGCCTAAGTAAACGTTAGCAATAGCCTGTTCAGAATTGTAATTCCTCATTATTTTAATTATGCCCACAGAACTAAGACTAAAAGGTAAAGTAGCTATTGTTACCGGAGGCGGTACCGGAATAGGAGAGGCCATTTGCAAAAAGTTTGCCCGAGAAGGAGCGCAGGTAGTAGTGTGCGGTTTTTCTGACGACCCGGTAGATGATGTGGTGCAGGATATTAAAAACAGCGGCGGCAGTGCTATGGTCTATAAAGGCGATATTTCCAGACCGAAAGCGGCCAAAGAGTGTGTAGAGAAAACAGTTAAGAAATACGGCAAGCTCGATATTCTGATAAACAACGCCGGTGTTTTGCCCGAAATGGCCGAGCTGCAGGATTACCCTCTCGACGCCTACGATTACATGATCCGGAACAACATAGATACCGTGTTTTTTATGTCGCGCGCGGCCCTGCCCGAGTTGCACAAAACCCAGGGCTGCATTGTGAGCGCCGGATCTGAAGCGGGCCACATGGGCCTTGCCGATAACGTAACCTATGGCGGCACAAAAGGCTTTATTCATGCTTTTATGCGCGGTTTGGCAGTAGAGCAGGCGCCGTATGGCGTGCGCTGCAACTGTGTTTGCCCCGGCGCTATAGATACCGCCTGGACGCACAAAGAAACCGGGCCTATGGACGAAGAAA
>JAFADQ010000399.1 GCA_023424725.1 Bacteroidota bacterium | reverse complement strand
GCGTAAACAGGAAAGGATGTTTTTTGCCGGCTGTTTGCTCCGGATTAAGCCACTGAAGGGCTTCAGAACTATCGGTGGTTTGGTAGGTTATTCTGATCTCAGAAATAGTACCGCTTAATGGGATTCGTAAAGCGCTTCCCAGAAATTTTATATTTTTATCGAGCGAAAAATCTAATTTATTACCCTTTCCGTCGGTTACAGCATTTATTTGCAGGGCACGTGTATCGAGCACAATTTCTTTGGCGCCTTTGGTTTGTGCTATCTGGTACGCGGCCGTGCCCGATATTTTTTTTGTGTCGAAATCAACTATCAGATCCAGGTCCAGGTGCTTCACCTTTGCTTCGGCGGGTTTGGCAAAACTATGCGAATCTTCTGTATAAAACTTATCAGATGCATTTTCTGTTTCGGTACTCTTTGTCTGGCAGGCTGCGAAGGCCAGAAATATGGCCATTGCAACATAAAACACTTTATTCATTAATACTTTTCTGAAAATAAAATAACCGTAAGCCTGCAAGTTAAGTATTCTGTAAATTAATACGGCCATTTTCAGAAGCGTTTCGTCTGGAGGTTAAGCTTGTTGTTTAAGATGTTATCTTGATTAAGTACAAAAACATTTAATATAAGAATACGTATATAGAGAACTTAAAAGGTTAATTTCTAACCTGATAACCACACTACTTATTTCAATGCATTATATTAATAAAACAGCATCATCTATCGGTATAGTACTGATAATGATACTATTTTTGCTTGGTTCGGCTTGCAAAAGATCGGGCAGTACCGATGCCAACAGCAAAACCCACAGCCAAAACGGCTCTGTTATAACACAAACCGATAGCACTTTTATAGATTCTTATCTTAAAAAAGAACGCGGTTTTGCAGACGAAGACACTCTTATCAGAAAATTTTACGCCGAGCGCGAATACCGCCTTGCCTGGTTTAATGGCGAAGAGCTTATTCCGCAGGCCGATAAATTTATAGAGGTAATAAATTCCGCGCATCGGGAGGGGCTTAACCCGGCCGATTATAAGTTTAAAGATTTCGGGCAGATGTACGAAGCGTACTCCAACACATCTAAAGACGATCCTGGAAGAATCGAGAAAAAGGCCGAGCTGGATATAGCCCTAACCGGAACCTATTTTATTTACTCGCGCGATTTTTATAAAGGCACCGTAGACCCGCGAAAGGTAGATAACATACAGTGGAAGGTAAAAAAGAACAAATTTAAACCTATAAAGGCGCTACAAACAATATTAAAAGAACGCGAAAGCCGCTACCCTTATTACCAGTTTGCACCCCTGCACGAAGACTACGATAAGCTTAGAAAAGCCCTTAGCCAACTGCGCGATATACAAAGAAAAGGCGGCTGGCCCGTAATTCCGGAGGTTAAGATTCTTAAAAAAGGCGACAGCTCCGAAATTGTACCGGTTTTACGCAAACGCTTACAGGATTATATGCCTGCAGAGGCCAAAAACCAGGCCAATACACACCTATTCGACGATGCGCTGGATCAGGCAGTAAAGCGGTTTCAGGTTATTCATGGCCTTAAAGCCGATGGCGCGGTTGGTGGCAACACGCTAAAAACCTTAAATGTAAGTGTAGATGAGCGCATAAACCAGGTTATACTAAACATGGAACGCTGGCGCTGGGTACCCAAACGTTTGCCCGAACAACACATTTTTGTAAACATTCCGGAGTACCACCTGTACGTGGTAGAAAACGGAAAGCGTGTGCTCGACATGAAAGTAATTGTAGGAAAAACGATGAACTCCACACCGGTTTTCAGCGATAAGCTGGAGTATATTGTTTTCTCACCTTTCTGGAATATAACCGAGAATATCCTGTTTGACGAGGTGATTCCGGCGCAGATCCGCAATCCAAATTTTATGGCCTCTCAGGATATGGAAGTGGTGAAAGATCTGGGCAAAAACAAAGTAGAGATAATACCTATTCATAGCATAGACTGGGGTTCTGTTGTGCGCGAAGATTTTAAATACCGTGTGCGCCAGCGCCCCGGCGATAAAAACCCTTTGGGCCACGTTAAATTTATCTTCCCCAATTCTTACGACGTTTACCTGCACGACACGCCAAACGATTACTTGTTTAGCCAGGCAGAGCGGGGCTTTAGCCATGGGTGTATCAGAATGGAAAAGCCGGTAGAAATGGCAAAGTACCTGCTCAGGAATAAAGAAGGTTGGAACGAAAAGCGTATTAAAAACGCCATGAATACAGGCCAGGAAGAGTATGTAAACCTGCCCGAAAAGGTGCCAGTATACATTGTGTACTTTACCACCTGGGTAGACGACCAGGGAATAATTCATTTCCGCGACGATATTTATGGCCACGATAAGAAGCTGGCAGAGGCTTATTTTTAATTTCTAAAAATATTTTTGAAAGGTAGCAGCCTTATTTTCAGCTAATAATGTTCTTTGCGGTGCTTTAAACGCAATTATTTTTAAAACTGCTATTGCACAACTCAAAACATTACTCTACCTTTGTGCCACCTTAACAAGATAAGGATAGCCGGTCCGGTAGTTCAGTTGGTTAGAATGCCGCCCTGTCACGGCGGAGGTCGCGGGTTCGAGTCCCGTCCGGACCGCAGGTTTTAAAAAAAGGTCGTTTCTATTGGAGAAACGGCCTTTTTTTATTTTCTGCTTGCGACATTGCTTGCGACATCTTAAGAAGCTTGTGGCTGTAGTTAGTTAACTGTATATTTGTTGCTAGTTAACTGTTTGTTAAATTAATTAACTTTAATTTTATGGCTACAGTAACTTTTTCTCTCGACATCAGAAAGGAAAGCAAAGCTGATGCATTTAAAATCATCGCTAATGTAAGATGTGGGAGGAAGGGAAGGTT
>JAFADQ010000353.1 GCA_023424725.1 Bacteroidota bacterium | reverse complement strand
TTTCGAATGCCTCAGTCCAGGTTACCTGCACATCGGCCGAGGCGGGATTGGGATATACCTTAACGGTAACATCTTCTTCTTTTCCTTCTTCCGCCTGAGGGCCTGCCATTCGCATATCGGGGCAGTTTATTCCAGTTATCCAGGTTAGATTATAGATATCAACCTCGGATTCTTCGGACAAACTACAAGCCGAGGCAGTTGCTTTAACTGTAAGAACTTCGGGCCTTGTCGGTGCAAATTTTACGTATAAGCAATTAGTTACCTGATCAAAGTACGAGTCTAGTATAACTGCGTTAGTTCCTGCAGGCTCTGTACTCCCGGCTCCATGTTTAAAAGTAAACGAATAATTTAGGCCTGGCTGCGGATTACTTATGCAAAAGGGCACGTAATAATTCGTGCAAAGAGTAGTGCTGCTAAGTGGCGTAAGTTCAGGTGCAGCCGGAATCTGGTTAATCGGAACAGGTAGGGTTGCGGATGATTGGCTGTAACCGCCGCAGCCCAGATACTCTGCCCACACATTTAGGGTTGCGTTGCTACCAAGTATAATAGTAGCTGTAGGGTTGTAGTCTTCCCATGTAGTTTGTTGGTTAACACTAAATTTATGGCCTGTTCCGCTCAAATGCCATCTGTATTTTGCACCCATTTCCTGCAATGCCGGAACAGAAACTGTTACCGTACTTGCAGATTGTGGGCTAAAGCAAGGGCTGCCACCAACAAAGGTAGGTTTTTCGGGTGCGGCAGGTGCGGATGGGAAGGTAACGGTTACTGGCAGAGTTACAGGGTTAGTCCAGATGGTGTAGTTACAGTAATTCCGCTTAGAGGTAAAGTAACCTATGGTAACTGTGCCGCTTGGCTGTACACCAGCCAGGTTAAACTCATAATGCGTAGGGTTGCCGGCTGGGGTTGGTGGGCTTGCCAATGTTGCCCCATTCAGTAAAGTTAGTTCATAATCAACACCTGGCGGTTCTGGGTTTAATATTACTGTATAGTTACCTGTGCCTGCTATTTTGCAGCCTATGCCAGTAGGTGGCTCGCTAAAAGAAGCAGTTGCAGGTATCGACTGGCTTATTGTAATGGTTTTTTGCACCCACGGGCCATATACTTCTACACCGCAATTTATCTTCTTCGCCCGAACTCTCACGTTAACCGAAGTTACTCCGGTAGTTACACTCTGAACATTCACAACAATATGAGTTAAGCTGCTATTGCCATACACGTTCTGAGTTGTTGCGCTTGAACTATGATAAAAATGAGCGCCATTTCCTGTAATTTGCCAATGATAACCTGTAGCATTGGGAGTTTGTGCAATATTCGCAAATACTTTACCGTTAAGGGTTGCACAATTAGTATTATATGTGCTGAGAGTAAAATTGTTAATAGTTGGTAAACTTGGATAATAAACATCAAGACGTTTTGATTTATAACTAAAACAAACTCCGTTATAACCTTTAAGAATCAATTCACCACTAACAATTCTTTGTCCGGCATAAACATTATAGCTTGAGGTGCTTACAAGGTAGCATTGATGAGTGTCAAATAATAAATTTGGATACAAAGTATGTTGAAAAGTACCATTTGGAGGAATTGTACTAGGGATATATTCATGCCATTTAACAGCAATATTCCCATTATTGGTATAAACGGTATTATCGTCTCGCCACACTTCTCTATATTCACCTCTTACACCATTATTATCAGTAATATAAACTACTTCCCAAATATAATAAGCCGCATCTCTGTTTGCATTGTAGTCAACCAAGTCTTCGTGGCATATAGAAGTGTTACCACGATCTTGGCATGGGTGATTATAAATGGTTTGTCCATCACCCCTTATATGTAACTCACATGGGCATATATTCCAGTTCCATGGCCAATCCCATCTTGCCATAGCTTCATTTACAGGCTCAAAAACAATTTCGTCGCCCTTGCTGGTTTTTTTCAGAACTCTAATTATACCGACACCAATTGTATCGTAGCCAAGCCCCAAAGAATCCCATTCAATCCTGACTTTTAAATCAGGGTTGAAAGGAATCATGCCATTTTGGTATTGGGAAGGGTTATTTCCGTTTACTCTTATAGCTCCTTCCACCTGCCAGAAGTATTGAGTTGGGTCGCTCACGGGCAAGGTATAGATATAATCTTCCGCTACAAAAGGCTCCGGATTCATATTTCCGTCAATCGCACTAACTATTAATGTGGAATCAGGACCGACAGGAGCAGCATTAGAAGTAGTACCACCGCTACCAGGCAGCAACTGCGCATTTGTGAAGGGCAGTTGCCACAGCAATAATGCCGCAACCAATATGCAATACTTTAAAACATGGCCAGATGCGCCTATGGCAGCCTTTTTGCTTTTGCCGGGTGCCCCCCCCGTTTTGGGGCCGGGTGCGGCATAGGCTGGTTAAAGCTGGTTTTTCGTAGAGTTGTTCTCATGTAATTGTGGTTAAAAAGTGAGAAATTATAAAGCGTTAGAAGATGCATTCATAATCCGGCACGTAAACTACAACTCTAAATCCAAGCAGGCCGGGGTGGTAAACGCCGGCAATATAAGTATCTTAAATTAGAAAACCATTAGAAAATTATTTTTTTAAACAAACGTCCGATTCGCGGTGCGAGTATAAGCTAACCATCCTGTACTTAGCTTCTTAGCTAAGTACAAACTACTGCAAGCTTATGAGCTTGCTTCGAGAAAAAGCCTGGGGGCTAAATGAAAGAAGTTCTTAGCTTGGAAGCTAAGAACAGTAGCGCTGGTTTAACCCTGCCAGATTCCCCAAGCTTCCTCTGCTTGCAATTCCAGCATTTCTAAACCATTCCTTGTTTTCCCTCCGGCTTCTTTTCCCTTTTTCAGAAACAAAGTTTCTTCCGGATTATACACCAGATCGAAAAGATAATGGTCCGGAGTGAGCGCATCGTAAGGCAAATCCGGACATTTCTCAATATTCGGATACATTCCTGCCGGAGTTGTGTTGATGATAAGCTGCGAGGCCTGAATTATAGGGCACGACAGATCAAAGTAGGAAAGCTGACCCGGTTTTGGTTCACGTGAAACGAACCGGTAAGGGATTTTCAACTCATCGAGCGTGAAGGCGACAGCTTTGGAACTGCCTCCGGTGCCCAAAATTAAGGCCGTGAGAGAGGAAAAATCAGGAATAAAATTAAGCAGCGAATTGCGGAAGCCAAGCCAGTCGGTGTTGTAGCCGGTAAGCTTTCCGTCGGGATTAACTTTTATGGTGTTGACGGCACCGATTTTGGCCGCCGCAGGGTCTAATTCCGATAAAAAAGGAATTATGGTTTGCTTGTGCGGAATAGTAACATTCAGTCCGCGAAGGTTTGGAAGTCGCTTTAATAAATCCGGAAACTGTTTAATATCCGGCAGCTCCAGCAAGCGATAAGCGCTATCTTTTATTTTTTCGCGGGCAAACTTCTCTTCGAAATATTTCTTCGAGTAAGAGTGCCCGAGCGGGTAGCCGATCAGTCCGTAATCTGCCAATGTTATTGGTTAAGCTTTTCTGCCCGGCGGGCAATGCGCTTTGCGCGGATGTGCTTAATATACTCCCAGGTTGGCGGCATTACAGATATTATGATAATGCCCAGCAATACCAGCTTCAGGTTGTTTTTCACGATCGGGATCTCGCCGAAATAAAAGCCCGCCAGCAGGAAAGAAAACACCCAGATAAAGCCGCCGAATATGTTGTAAGAGATAAATTTACCGTAACTCATCGTTCCAACCCCGGCCACAAAGGGCGCGAATGTGCGGATAATGGGGATAAAGCGCGCGAATATGATGGTTTTGCCGCCGTGCTTGTCGTAAAAAGCCTGGGTTTTGAGCAGGTGCGAGCGTTTTAAAAGTTTATAATCGCGCTTAAAGACTTTGGGCCCTATATATTTTCCGATGTGGTAATTTAACGTATCGCCCAGGAAAGCCGCCACAAAAAGCAGGCCGCCCATTGTCCAGACGTTTAAGGTTTCGGGGTGAAGCGCGGCCAGCGCGCCGGCCATGAAAAGCAGCGAATCGCCGGGAAGGAAGGGCATGATAACGATGCCTGTCTCGACGAAAATGATGGTGAACAGGATCGCGTAGGTCCAGCCGCCATAGTTGGTGATGATGTAGTCGAGGTGCTTATCGAGGTGAAGGAAGATGTCGATAAAATCTTTCAGGAACTCCATTTAGGGTAGTGGGTATTGGGTAGTGAGTATTGAGACAATGAAGCTGTTTAGAGTTTATATTTCATGCTGCAAATTGGTAATTCCAGAACCTGTCTTTGGCTATTTTCCAGTCCGTAGCTCTGCTATGAACTTCAGATTGGTTTATGTTTCGGGAGCCTCGCCAGAACCTGAAATCCCTCAATTTTCGCTTCTGAAAATAAACTCTAAACAACTTCAATTTTATTTACTACTATTCTGCTGCACCAAACTCGCTACAGACTTAAAACTGCGCACGGGGCCGGGTTAGGGATAGAAGCGGAAATCCTTTTGCCTGTGGTGGCCGTTTTTTTGCACGTTGCAGGTGAATTTACCGCTCTGAAGAGCGGCGCTACTAACGGCAAAAGATTGCAGCGGATAGCCCGGCCGACAGGCAACCCCAAAATTAATACTTTTTTTGGCTGCGGCGCCCATTTTATTGGCCATTGCAGGGTAATTGTATAACAATCTGGTTTCTGGTTACGGCAAATTAGATTTATGCAGATGAGAGAAGGGCTTTAAGGCGTATGCGCGGGCTAGTTTTTGAAAAGATACCTCGTAAAAAAAGCCGCCTATTAACGGGCAGCTTCTTTATTTAAGTTTAATTTACAGATAAATTTATGCCATGTCGCTGCTCATGGTAAGCTTGCGATCGGGATTTTGAAGGAAAAAGTTAAAGGTATCGCCGCGAAGGCCAAGCCGTACGGTTTCTAATGGAATAACTTCTGATGGAGCGATATTGCCCAGGTTTACGTTTACGCCCAAAAGCTTTACGAAGAAAACCTGCTGCGCTTTTTGTGGCGCTTCCCAGATAATTTTCTCTGATGGGATTTTGGTGAGAATTTCTTCTACAAGGCCCGATCTTACCTCGCCGGTGCCGCGGAAAATACCCACGTTGCCACTTTCGCGGGCTTCGCCTATTACTTTCCAGGCGCCTGCCTCCAGCTCGGTTTGCATAAGCTTTATCCACACATAAGGCGGAATAATTTTTTCGGCATCTTTAGAACCTACTTCGCTTAGCACGGTTACCTGTGTTGCCAGGTTGCGGATGTACTCGCATTTTTGCTCGTGACCGAGCTCTATAGAACCATCGGAAACTTCGGCAAATTCCAGTTTGTACTTATCCAGCACGCGGCAGTAATCGTCGAACTGCCCGCGCACGATAAACGACTCGAACAAGGTGCCGCCAAAGTACACCGGAATGCCGGCCGCGCGGTAAATATCGAGCTTGCGGCTTAGGTTTGGCGATACATACGATGTGCCCCAGCCCAGCTTTACTATATCTACATAATCGCCGGCAACTTCTATAAAATCTTCTACTTCGCGGCAACTAAGGCCTTTGTCCATTGCCATTGTAAAGCCATTGCTGCGCGGCTTTAGTGTGCGCACGGGCAGGTTATGAAGCGTATAATTGTTGGTTTCCATCTATGTGAGAGAGGAAGTAGAGAAAAGATATGGGTTAGGCAGGCCAAAAACCGCGAAATTCTATGATTAGAATTAAATTAGAAGTTGGCTCCTAAATCCGGAGCAAAAGTAGCAAAAAGCTGCCACTTTACGGCTTAAACCCGGCAGTTAAAATATTGCTGTGCTTCGGGCGCTTAAAATTATAGGCTGCCGGGGCCATTTTTGCCCTCAGCAGCCTATAAAATTTAGTAAAAGTTTATTTTTGATATAGATTAATGCCGGTATTGCTCTATTAATCTTTTCAGAGCCGTTTGAGATTCCAGCTCCGGAAAGTACTCGAATAATACGGTATGCTTTTCGAAATTTAATAACAGAGCATTTTCCAGAAACCGGTAGGCTTCTTTGTATCTGTTGGCTGCCAGCAGATAGGCGCACATGCGGTAGTAATGATCGGCATTGTCCGGATCCAGGTCTATAGTGGTTTGCATCAGGTCTATGGCCTCGTTGTAATCGCCCTGGTCGTATAAAAGCACCGACCAGTTGGTGTATACTTCGGTGTTTTCCGGATCTACCTGCGATGCTTTCTCGAAGGCTTCTAAAGACGACACAATGTTGCCCACCTGGTATTCTGAATTTGCCAGCGCGAGCCAGTAATCGGGGTTTTCGGTGTATAAACTGGCCGCTTTTCGGAAGAAATGTACTGCCTCGAACCACTTTTGCTGCGTGTGCAAAATTAACCCTATGCCAAACCAGGCTTCGTCCATAAGCGGGTTCAGGTCTATAGATTTCTGGTAATATTTGTGCGCGATATCGTACTGGCCCAGTTTTTCGTAGCACTCGCCCAGGTTGCAATAGGTTTCGGCGGTGGCGGGCTCGTACTTTAACGATTGCTGAAATGCCTCTATAGCCGCGCGGTAATTGCCCGTATGAATGCAGGCATTGGCCATATTAAAATACGCCGAAGCAAAATCGGGTTTTATAATATACGCATACTCAAAGGCTTCTATGGCCTCATTGTATTTACCGAGGCGGCTTAAAATCACTCCTTTATTATACCAGGCGGCGTAAGAATACGGGTCGTTATCTATAAATGCCTGGTAAAAGGGCAGGCTTGCTTCTAAACCGCCGGTAATTTCGAGGCAATACACCAGCTCCTGCAGGGCGGCTTCGTGATGGTGGTTAAGCTCCAGGCTTTTCTTATAATAATATATGGCCTTTTTAAACTTGCCCCAGCTCTGGTAGGCCAGGCCAAGGTTAAAATAAATTTCGTCAAGCCCTTCTTCGGCGGTGGTAGCCTGTTGCAAACAATTTACGGCATGCTCGAACTCGCCTTGCTGGGTATAAATAATGCCGCGGGTTAGCAGCACATCTATATTTGTTGGGTCCAGCATTTCTACTCGTTCTATTAACTTAAGAGCGGGTTCAAAATCGCCGGTCATGGCCAATACCTGGGCTTTATCGAGCATAAGGCCGGTAGAGAACGGGTACTGCTCTATGGCCGCATCGCAGGCTTCCAGTGCTTTTCCGTACTCTATATTGGCCGTGTAATAGTCTATTATGGTTTCGTAATCATCAAGATCGAAAAATCCGCCGCCCTGAAGCAACTTATCTTCATATCTGCGAATAAGCTCCTTGTCTTCGTTCGTCTCGTCAAATGCTTCGTTCATCTGGCTTTCGCAATTATTGTGAGCTAAATATCTAACCGTATCTATATAAATATACGCAACCGGATTAAATATGTAAGCTATTTGGTTTTAATTTTTTGAGTTTGGCTGCCGCTGTTTTTTATTTGCTGGCATGCCCATGTTATTGTTTCTTCTACAGGCCTGAAACTTACGCCTACAGCCTTTGTAACTTTACTTGCATTATACTCCAGCACATCGTGGCCGCGCCTTACGGTATCGGGAGTAACCAGGGGCCTTGCGCCGGTTAGCCACGAGCGGACTTGCTCTGCTTTGGCGAACAATTGGGCCAGCGGCAAGGGCAATTTTATCTTGGGCGGCCGCTTGCCAAGGCACCGGGCTGCGAGGGCAAAAAAACGGTTGTATACAACAGAACCGCCGTTAAGAATAAACCGCTCGCCGCTTATACCAGAAAACATTAGCCGCAGCATTGCTTCTGTAACATCGCGCAGGTCTACAAAATTCGATTGGCCATCTACATAAAACCGGTTTCCGGCATTAATGTAGCCCAGCAGTTTTGTGCTGCTGCGGCTGGTGTCTGTTCCGCCCAGTACTACAGATGGGTTTACGATAACCGCGTTCAATCCTTCGGCAATTCCGCGCCATACTTCTGCTTCGCCCCAATGTTTAGAGGCCGCATATACAGAGTGGCCCTGCTGTGCTTCCCAACGGCTTTTTTCGGTTGGGTGCGTCTCGCCCTGAATTTTGCCTATCGCAGCTACCGAACTTACATGGCACAACTTTACGCCCGGCGTTGCCAGGCACACATTTACCACGTTGGCCGTGCCCTCTACATTTACTTTATAGAGCAATTGCTTATCGCGTGGCGCGAAACTTACCAGGCCCGCGCAATGAAACACATGCGTAACGCCCTGCATGGCTTTTTGCAGCGAAGCAATATCTAAAATATCGCCCTGCACCCACTCTATGCCGGGTTGGTTGCCCGCTGCCGCCCTGTAAATTGCCCTTACCTGCCTGCCCTCGGCAGATAGCTTATCTATCAGGCTCGCACCAATAAGGCCGGAAGCGCCGGTAACTAAGATCATGGCAGGGTTTAATTATAATGAATTGTTGAGCAACGGCAGCGCCAGCAGCTTTTTATAATAAGGCAAGGTGCGGCTGCGGTCCATGGCTTTAATATGCTTTGGATGGTGGGTATCGGTGCCCGCGAAATCTACCATGCCGGCGTCTATCATTTGCTCGGCAAACTTTTTGGCTGCCGCAGAGTAATAGCCGCTTAGCGAATTTATGTTGAGCTGCAGCAACACCCCCTTGCTTTTTATTTCTTCCAGCTCTGCAAAGGAGTTATATAAATAGGTGTACCGCTCTGGGTGGGCCAGCACCGGTTTGTAGCCGGCGGTTTGCATGGCAAATATGGCCTCTTTAAAATTTATGGGTTTGTTGATGTAAGACGTTTCGAAGAGCATGTATTTGTGAGCGCCCCCAAATGTTAGTATTTCGGTGCCGTTCTCTATCCGGTCTGTAAACCACTCGTCCAGATAATACTCGGCGGCGCAAAAGAGCTCCATTTCTATTTTGGCCTCGAGTGCCACCATTTTTAGCACTTGCAGCTTTTCGCGGATTCCTTCGGGCGTGTTTTTGTAAAAATCGCCCATAATATGAGGCGTCATTATCAGCTTGCGGTAACCCAGGCGGTATAAATTCTCGAGCAGCACCAACGATTGTTCGGGGTTTTCGGCGCCGTCGTCAAGCCCGGGCAGCACATGCGAGTGCATGTCTGTAAGAATTGGGTTGGCCTCGGGCAGTGTGGTTTCTTCTTTCTCCCCTCCAAACAATCTCGATAAAAAACCTGCCATTTATGCTTTACTGAACTTATTTTTTATTTTTCCTAACAAACTTACTTCTTCCTGCTCGTCGTAATAACCGTAGCCGTAACCGTAGCCATAGCCGTAACCGTAGCCATACCCGTAACCATAAATGCCCGATGTTGGAGCATCGTTAAGAATAACGGCCAGCTTATTAAATCCGTGGCCTTTTATGAGCTTGTTTACATTCTTTAAGAATACTTTTTTAGAGTAATCGGCACGAACAATATACAAAGGCACATCGGCTTTTCGCATAATAAGAATACCATCTGTAACCAAACCCACAGGCGGCGTATCTATAAGGATAACATCGTACCACTGCTTTAATTCGTCCAGAACCTGATCGAATTTATCGTTCAGAATTAGCTCCGATGGGTTGGGCGGCGTTGGCCCTGCCGAAATAAAATCGAGGTTTGGAAGAGTAGAGTGTTGAATACAATCCTGAACAGAATGTTTTTCTATCAGGATGGTGCTCATACCCCGAACGTTATCCGCATCAAAAGCCAGGTTAACTTTTGGTTTCCGCATATCCAGATCGAGAACTACCACCCGCTGGTCTGACTGCGCGATAATACCTGCCAGATTTACCGCTACAAAGGTTTTGCCTTCGCCGCTAATGGTAGAGGTAACCGAAATTATGCGTTTTTTGGTAGATGGGCTGATAAACTCCAGGTTTGTACGAATAGAGCGGATGGCTTCGCTTATGGCCGATTTGGGATTTTTATCTACTATAAGCCGCGATACGTTTAGTTTTTCTTTGGTGTACGAGGGTACTACGCCCAGCAAGGGAGCTACGGTGTTGCGCTCCAGCTCTTTAAGGTTGGTAATGGTGTTATGCAGGAAATAGCGCGCCGTAACCAGCATGATACTAAAGAAAAAGCTTGCCGCGATGCCGATTGCATACACCAGCATTTTGTTTGGATAAATAGGCTCTGTAGGCAAAGTTGCCGGCGAGAGTATCTGAGAATTATCTGTGGTTCCGGCTTTAGCGATGCCGAATTCTATCTTTTTTTCCATCAGCAGCAAATAAAACTGCTCGTAGAGATTATAGAAACGGCGCAGGCGCGTAAGGTCGGTTTCTTTAGACGGGAGCTGCAGTAACTGGTTTTCGGCCTGCAGAATATTGTTAGACAGGCCGTTTATTTTGTCCTGAATAAGCTTTTTGTTTCTGGTTACGCTTTCGGTAATACTGCTTTTTACAAAATTTATTTCTTCTACTTTAGACTTTACCGCGAAGGTAGATTTTTTGGCAGAGCCCAACAGCATGGTGTGCTGTTTTTGCAGTTCTACCAATGCTTCCATTTGCTCGGCCAGGGTTTTATCGTCTACAAGGCTAACAGAGGGCAAAAAAGATTCTACTTCGCTATCCTGCGCCAGCAGCCGCGACAGCTCCGAGAGCATGGCCAGTTGCAGGCGCAGCTCCAGGCGCTCTTTTTCTATTTCGTCTAGCTTGCCAAGGGTTTTGTTTAAATCGGCCTTAACATCAAATGTGCGGTTTTGGCGGGCAAAAGCTTCCAGGCTGGCTTCAGATTTTTCGAGCTCGTGCAGGGTTTCGTCTAGCTGCTTATCTAAAAAAGTTAGCGTTTGCTCGTTGCTAAGATTGTTTTTGGCAAGTGTAATTTCTTTATAAAGCGTATCTACCCTATTTACGATATCGGAGGCTTTGGCGGCGTTATGGTCTTTAAAAGATATTTTAATGGTATTGGCATCGGGGCTGAAAATAGTGGCGTGCAGGTTTTCCGTAAGGTAATTTTTTATGCTTTTCTCTGAATTTACCACAAAGAAAAATGGCAGCCCGAGCATATTCTCCTGATAAAAGCTCGTGGTATCGGCCTTAAGTATAATATCGGGCGTGGTAACAACTTGCTTAAAATTATAGGTGCCAGAAAAGGGCTTTTCGGCAATGGTGTAAGACAGAATAAACTGCTTTCCGGAAACCATCTCTACATTAACCGGCTGGTCGTAAAGGGCCGGATTCAGAATTTCGTACTGCACCTTAAACGGCGAAATTTTGTATTGCTCGTTGGTAAGGATATTTCCTATCTGATAATAACTGATATCGAGCGGCATGGTAGCGATAAGCCGGTCGTATATCATATCAGACTTAATAAACTCGATCTCGCCCGAAAGCTGACTAATGTTCATGGCGTTGCTTTTGCTATCGCCAAAAGGCGTCAGGCCCAGCTTTCCGGCATCAGATTTCTCGTCTATCTTTAATACAGATGTAGACTCGAACACCTCTTTAGTGTAGCGCAAAAACATGAAGGAAGCAAAAAGGCACGCCATTACCAGCAGCAATATCCAGATTACGCTCTTGCGGATAACAATAAAAAGGGTGTGAAAATCTATTTCCGGCAACAGGTCGTCGTCGGCATCGGCCAGGTTAACCGACGAGGGCACCCCCGGCGAACCGGGCCGGTTTGGGTCTGGGTCCAGAAAATCTTTATCGCTACTCATTATACTCTACTTAATGCCTTATCTGGATAAAAGGATATACAGCGTTAAAATACTGCTTAATATACTAACTGTTGGGGCTACATCGCGAATAGTTTCGGTAAACACCCTGCGGGTAGGCTCTACATACACAATATCGCCGGGTTGCATGGTTAAATCGTACCGGGTAAGTCCTGCTATGTTCGAGAGGTCTATCACCATAACTGTTGGCTTGCGCAAATCGCCTCTTATAAGCCGTATTTTTGTAACATCGCCGGCCATTAGCGCCTGCGAACCTCTGATAGCATGCACGCCGCCTGCTAGCGCGAGCACTTCTATCAGGTGCATATCGTTGGTGGTAAGCGGAATAACTTTTGTGGTAGACGAATTTGTGGCTCCAACCGCCCCGAGCACTATTACCCGTTTGTTCATTATTTTGGTAACCACGTAGGGCTCGTGGTAATAATCGCTGTAGGCTATTTGCAGCGCACTATCGGCCTGTAGTAAGTTTAAACCCTCCAGACTTACCAAACCCACCATAGGCAAATTAACGCGTCCGTCTTCGGCCACCATAAAAACAGGCCTTTCAGCCTGCGAAGCAGAATTTCCCGGACCGGTATATTTTGCCAGCTCCCGGTTTGGGTCTACCAGCATTTCGCCTTTATTGGTATATACTTTTATATCTAACAGGTCGTTTTTACGGATGATATAGGTTTTTTCTGCCGCTGCTACAGTTTGCTGAAAAACACCTGTCGGGGTATTGTCTGTTTCGAACATGATAGACTTGCGAAACGTATTGCAGGCAGAAAGAAAAAATATCAGCAAAAAATACAGGGTAATTTCTGATACAGAAAAACGAGCGGGCATTAACGGGTGTGTAAACTGTGTGTTGTATTAAAAAGCAAAATTAATCATATTATTAAGATAATTGGCTAAAACCAAACTATTTGCCTTCGGTTTAAAATTTTTTATGGCCGGCAATTGACTGATGAATACCAGGCAAAGTGCTTTAGCGCGAAATGGCAATAAACCGGCCAGAATAAATATTTGTAGGCTGCGAGGGCCAATATAATGGGTACCACAGCCTAAATACTCTGCTCTAAGGAGCGCAGCTACAACTGTAATGCTGCTTCCCGCAACAGTGTTAAAAGCAAGTTAGCCTTATTAATAAAGGCAATTTATTCCGTTAACTGGCAGTTGCAAACAAAGCCTGAATACACATTACTATTGTGCCGCAGCAACCGCTATTTTGGCCTTTACAGCTTTACCGAAGTAAATAATTTAGGGCAAACAATTAAAACCCTTAATTTTGCATATTAAAATTTAATTCAGAGATATCTATAGTGCCGTTTTTTAGCCATACATTTCTACTTGCCATCTGTATTTTGCTTTGCAGCACCGGGTTTGCGCAACGAACTAAACCAGATTCGCTTTTAACAATACCCATGGTGGCGGTGAGCGCCGGTTTGAGCATCCCGAACGCCGATATGGGCAAGCGCTTTGGCAATATGCTGGAAGTGGGCGGCTCGTTTATGGTAAAAACCAAAAGCAACTGGATGTACGGCATCGATGCGCACTATCTTTACAGCTCAAAAATAAAAGAAGATGTGCTGCGCGATTTGCGTAACGACCAGGGAGATCTGATTGGCGCCGACGGATATCCGGCCGATGTAAGAACCACCATGCGCGGCTTAAAGCTGCCTGTAGTAAAAGCCGGACGCTTATTTAGCGCGCCATTTGGCCGTGCCGGAGTTAATTCCGGTTTTTTTATAATGGCCGGCGTTGGGTTTATGCAGCACAAAATTCATTTCGAAGATGTAACCCGCAACGCGCCCATTGTTGGCGATGAGTATGGCAAAGGCTACGACCGGCTTACGAACGGCTGGCTGCTGAGCGAACAAATCGGTTATCTTTTTCTGGATAAAAACCGGCGCATAAACTTTTTTATCGCGGCAGAATTTACACAGGGCTTTACCCAAAACCGCCGCTCTTACGACTTTGTAACCCGCCGCCAGGAAACCGAAAAACGAATGGATGCCCTCACCGGATTTAAATTCGGCTGGATCTTCCCGATCTATAAAAAGCTTCCTTCTGATTATTATTACCAATAAACCCAAGGCTGCGGGCAGCAAAAACCAGGGCATTAGAATGTAATTTTACCCTGGGTTGCCCATAAAAATGGCCTTTGCAGCTTAACAAATAAAACAAAAACCGGTTGCCATAGCGCAGCCGGCTACTATAAACGAATTAAAAACAGAAATTCATGCATCTTCAATTTACCGAAAACCAGCAAATGATCGCGCAGATGGTGCGCGACTTTGGAGCCAAGCACATAAAGCCAAAAATGATGGAGTGGGACGAAAGTCAGGAATTCCCGGTAGAGGTGTTTAAACAACTCGGCGAACTTGGTTTGATGGGTGTTCTGGTTCCGGAAGAATACGGCGGGTCGGGTTTTGGTTATTTAGAGTATGTAACGGCCATCGCAGAATTATCTAAGATTGATGGCTCTATCGGTTTGTCTATGGCGGCCCACAATTCGCTGTGTACAGGCCACATTTTGCAGTTTGGCAACGAAGAGCAAAAAAAGCAATACCTGCCCAAGCTTGCCACCGCCGAGTGGATTGGCGCCTGGGGCTTAACCGAGCCCAACACCGGGTCTGATGCCGGAAATATGCGCACCGTAGCCGTAGAAGATGGCGATTATTACGTGATAAACGGTGCTAAAAACTTTATTACGCATGGCAAAACCGGCAACGTGGCGGTTGTAATTGTGCGCACCGGCGAGGTAGGCGATTCGCATGGCATGACGGCTTTTGTGATAGAAAAAGGCACACCGGGCTTTAGGGCGGGCAACAAAGAAAACAAGCTGGGCATGCGCGCCTCAGAAACCACCGAGCTTATTTTTGAAGATTGCCGCGTACACAAAAGCCAGATTCTGGGCAACGTAGGCGAAGGTTTTATTCAGGCCATGAAAGTGCTGGATGGCGGCCGTATCTCTATCGCTGCCCTTAGCTTAGGAATCGCGCAGGGAGCGTTAGATGCCGCACTGCAATATTCTAAAGAGCGCCACCAGTTTAACAAACCCATCAGCGCTTTCCAGGGCATTGCCTTTAAACTGGCCGATATGGCTACCGAAGTAGAAGCCGCTGCCTTGTTGATTTACCGCTCGGCCGACATGAAAAACAAAGACCTGAACGTAAACAAAGAAAGTGCCATGGCGAAGTACTATGCGTCTGAAGTTGCCGTGCGCTGCGCTACCGAGGCGGTGCAGATCTTTGGCGGGTACGGTTATACCAAAGATTTCCCGGCCGAGAAGTACTACCGCGACTCTAAACTTTGCACCATCGGCGAAGGAACTTCCGAGATACAAAAACTGGTTATTTCAAGAGCGATTTTGAAGTAATTTGCTTTTCAAGCTCCCGAGGTGTTTCCGTGGTCTGTGCCTTCACAGACCACCTGCAATAGCCACTCTAACTTTCGGTCTGTGAAGGCACAGACCGAGGTGGGCGGGAAAGCGAAAGTCCAGAAACAAAACCAAAATTACCGGCTGCTGAGGCCAATTTTGCCCTCAGCAGCCGGTAATTTTACCATCAAAATTCAACAATAAAACAAATTGCTTGCATATTAAAGTAGAGTTTTCTACTTTTGCAGGCCTTAAACAGAACTAAGAGGTTAGTATGATTATTATCAACGTAAAAGAAAACGAGTCGGTAGACAGAGCACTGAAGCGGTTCAAGAAGAAATTTGAGCGTACCGGAGTATTGAAAGAACTTCGTTCGCGCACTTTCTTCCAGAAGCCTTCTATCACGAAGCGCAAAACAAAGCTTCGTGCGGCTTACCGCCAAACGTTGTTCGCCAACGACAACTACTAATATTTCGCGGGAGCCAACTCCTGCCGAATTATTTAGTGGCTAATGGGCATTATTTTGCCTTTTTCAGCCTGTCCGATCCGTTTTCTGCTTACAAACTCATATAAATTCCATAAATTGGTACTCGTAACCGAAAAGGTTGCTTTACCGGTTTATGGAATTATTTTTTAACTATCTGCGCTACGAAAAACACTATTCGGCGCACACCCTTCTGGCTTACCAAACCGATCTGCAGCAATTTGCCGGTTATTTGCTGGCGCAATATTCCATTCCCGACATAAATCAGGCCGACCACACGCTCATCCGTTCCTGGATTGTGAGCCTGGTGCAGCAAAACCTCGACCCCAGAACTGTACACCGCAAGCTCGCCTCGCTCCGCTCCTATTATAAATTTGAGCTAAAGCACGGGCGCATGCAGCAAAACCCGGCAGCATTGGTGGTGGCGCCCAAGATGAAAAAGCGCTTGCCGGCCTTTATTCCGGAAGAGCCCCTGGTAAATCTGCTCGATAATTTAGAATTTGCCGATACCTTTGAGGGCTGGCGCGATAAGCTGATTCTGGAGTTTTTATATGGCACAGGCGTGCGCATTTCTGAGCTGGCCGGCGTAAAGCAAACCGATGTAAATGCATTTGATGGCACCGTACGCGTGTTGGGCAAAGGTAACAAAGAGCGCATAGTACCTGTTAACAAGTCGCTGGTGAGTTGCATTGCTGCTTATACGGCTGCGCGTAACCGCCAATTTCCGGATAACCCAACGCCCTATTTGGTCGTTACAAACAGTCTGCAAAAGGTTTATCCAAAGCTGATTTACCGTACCGTAACCAAGTATATGCGCCAAATTACCAGCTCAGACCATACCAACCCGCATGTGCTGCGGCACTCTTTTGCCACGCATTTGCTTAACAAAGGAGCCGATTTAAGCGCGATTAAAGATTTGCTCGGGCACAGCAGCCTGGCCGCAACACAAGTTTACACGCATAATTCAATCGAAAAGCTGAAAGAGGCGTTTGAAAAAGCGCACCCGAAAGCCTAATTTTATTACATTAACAATTACTATATGAAACTGAGAATTCACACCGTAAATTTTGATGCCGATGCATCTGTAACCGATTTTGTTCAGAAAAAAGCCGATAAACTCGAAACTTTCTACGACCGCATTATAGAAGGCGAAGCGTTTCTGCGCCACAACAACAAAGACGGAATAGATAACAAAACCGTGGAGATAAAACTGTTTGTACCGGGCGCCACGCTGTTCTCTAAAGAAGATGGCGCAACGTTTCAGGAAGCTACCGACCAGGCCGTAGAGGCCATGCGCCGCCAGCTACAAAAACATAAAGAAAAGCAAAGCGCTTATTAAGTAGTGGGTATTGGGTAGCGAGACTACCTTATTCATTTTTGAAACGAGCCGCCGGATTAATTTCCGGCGGCTCGTTTTTTTTGTTTGGGCTGCGGAACCCGCTTTTTTGCCTGTTACAGCCTGCCTGATACACAATACGGCTTCCACTACGTGGCGGCGTCATCCTGAACGATATTAAAGAACCTTGTTGGCAAGAACTACAATAGTTTCCTGCGCTGTAATTGTAAGATGGGCACGACCACAGCAATTTGGCGCATAACCAGGCGGCAGAACCGGCCGCAAACCCTGCAAAGCCCAAAAAAGCGCACGTAACAACCTAAGCGCAGGAACAACCAGATGGCCGCGCTAACGCTCGCCACGACAGGTTCGGGAGAGTTGTGGTTCTTTTAGACGAGGTGCTGCGCTATCGCTGCCAACGACAGAGGAAGAAACTGGTGTGGTTCTTTGTGACAAGGTCCTTCGCTATCGCTCAGGATGACCCGCTATTTTGGCGGTGTGAGTTCTTTAACTTATCATCTTCAACAGATATTAAAAAAT
Organism: Bacteroidota bacterium; assembly: GCA_023424725.1. GTDB lineage: Bacteria > Bacteroidota > Bacteroidia > Cytophagales > Hymenobacteraceae > JAFADQ01. The sequence continues at coordinate 4,558 of JAFADQ010000353.1, read as the reverse complement.
TTATTGAGGTTCTCAAGATGACAGCGCGGGATGGTGGAGCGAGTTTTTACTATCAATCTGTGAATGGCAATGGGCTGTAACAGCCAAAAAAACGGGCGTTGCAGCCTAAAATAACCACCAGATTCCATCACAGGCAATTTAGCCCAATAAAAAAGCCGCCGGATCTCTCCGGTGGCTCTTTTTCAATTTCATGCGCATCAGAATAGGCTCACTACCCAATACCCATTACTCTATACCAAATTACAAACCAAACTCGGCTTTTATCTGGTCTACGTAGTCTAGTTTCTCCCAGGTAAATAGCTCTACATCGCGGCGAATTTCTTCTCCGTTAAGCATAAACGGCTTGCTTACCACGGTGTTATGCCGGCCCATGTGCCCGTAAGCAGCGGTTTCGCTGTACATAGGCTGGGTAAGTTTCAGGCGTTTCTGTATGGCGCTTGGGCGCAGATCGAAGATACGGCCAACCTTCTCGGCTATTTCGGCATCAGACATAATTTGGCCGTTGCTGTTTTTTGCTTTGGTGGTGCCATACGTAGTGAGGTACAAACCAACAGGCTCTGCCACGCCAATTGCATAGGCCACCTGTACCAATACCTGATCTGCAACGCCTGCGGCCACCATATTTTTGGCAATGTGGCGCGAAGCGTATGCTGCCGAGCGATCTACTTTGCTGGGGTCTTTACCACTAAAAGCGCCGCCGCCGTGCGCGCCTTTGCCTCCGTAGGTATCAACAATAATTTTACGACCTGTAAGGCCTGTATCGCCGTGGGGGCCGCCAATTACGAACTTGCCCGTTGGGTTTATGTGGTATTTTACTTTATCGGTAAACAGATTTTTAATGCGCTCGGGCAAATGCTGCAGCACACGCGGGATCAGGATATTGATCACATCGTCTTTAATGCGGGTAAGCATTTTCTGCTCGGCGGTGTTAATGCCGGTGGTGCTGCCGTCAGAAGAAATCTCGAACTCGTCGTGCTGGGTAGAGATAACGATGGTATCGATGGCGGCGGGCGTATGATCGTCGTTGTAACGGATAGTTACCTGCGATTTTGCGTCCGGGCGAAGATAATCCATCAGGCTGCCTTCTTTACGAATAGCGGCCAGCTCGCGCAGCAACAAATGCGACAGCTCCAGCGCCAGCGGCATGTAGTTGTCGGTTTCGCTGGTGGCGTAGCCAAACATCATTCCCTGGTCGCCGGCGCCTTGCTCGTCTTCGCTTTCGCGCTCTACGCCGCGGTTTATATCCGGCGACTGTTCATGAATGGCCGACAGAATTCCGCACGACTCGGCATCGAACTTATATTCTGATTTGGTATAGCCGATGCGGCGAATTACCCGGCGGGCAATTTCCTGCACATCTATGTAAGAGTTAGACTTTACTTCGCCGGCTACTACCACCAAACCGGTAGTTACCAGTGTTTCGCACGCTACTTTAGAGGTTGGGTCGTTGGCTAAGAAAGCGTCCAGAATGGCGTCGGATATTTGGTCGGCCACTTTATCGGGATGACCTTCCGATACAGATTCTGAGGTAAACAGATAAGGCATTTGTCGTGATATTAATTCAATTAGGCAATTCGCTTCACCTCTTCGGGTAGCGAACTATAAGTGAGTGCAAAGCTATCATTTTTCGCGAGAATATGCGTATGGCTGCCAGGGAGTTCTGCAAGAAAATTGCTTTAGAACCTGGCTCCTACTACAACCGGCTCTTTATATACCTGAACTTTTCCGCTCATATCGAACAATTCTATATAAAAAACATAGTAGCCCACATTGGCCTTTGTGTGGTTGTTGGTGGTGCCGTCCCATTTAATAAAGCCCTCGGTGCCGAGCTGCTCGTTGCGCACCAGCTTTTTTATTTCACGGCCGTTAGAGTCGTACACGGTTATATTGGCTGTAAAACCTGCCGATGCCAGATTATAGGTAATGGTAGTGAAATCGTTATCGCCGCCGGCATCGGGAGTAAATACTTTTGGAGTGACCGTGATTATGGCCGTTGCAGCCTCGCCGCTCATAAACTGCGAGTTTTTATAACCCGGCGTAGCGTAACCCGAAACAGTAGATGCCGAGTGCCAGTTGCTGGCCATATAAGGCAAAATATCGGGATTGATGCGCTCCAGCGAAACGCCGTTCAGGTCGTCGAGCAAGGTAAAGTGCATGTTGCTGTTGTAGGCAAAACTATCGGCAATGGTTTCGAATGGCGAGATCAGCACCACGGTTCCTTCGGTATCGGGGTAAGATGGCATGGAGTTCACACGCAAAAAGGTTTCTTCGCGTCCCAGCGGGTAATGCTCTTTTATTACCTCCGGGTTAGTGGTTAGCACTACATATTCTTTCGGGCCCAGCACATAGGCATCGGCTATAATAAGGCGCCGGTTAGCAACTGCACCGTTGCTAACATTTGCCAGTGCCCAGTTTTTAAGGTCTATGTATTTATCGGAACGGTTATAAAGTTCTACAAAATCTACTCCGTTCGGCCTTGGGTTAAACAATACTTCATTGATGATGAGATCGCCTTTGGCGGCAAATTGCGGCCTTATAAGTTCTACCGATGCCGAAAGCAAATTACCCGTGCAGCCGCTTAGGTTGGAGATATGAAGTGTGTAAACAATGCCTTCTTGTAATGAATCTGATAACGTAATGATGAGAGAGGTAAACGGCGCTTCGGATACCTGCACCTGCGTAACTGTGATGCCATTGCTTACCGAAAACTGCGCCTGCGTAACCGCGTTAACGCTGTCTATGCCCTGGTCGAAACGAATGGTTACCTGATTGGGCGCCGAAACATCGGCGCGTACAATTGCCGGAGGCGTGGTAGTAGAGTTGTTGGAATTAACCGAATTTTGCTGTGCCGGAGTTCCGCCGCGCGGGTCTTCAGAAGCGCGCCAGTTATCGGCGCCTGCACATGGGGTGTTAAGGTTAATCATTTCCAAGGCCCAGCCACCGTCTTTTTTTTCTGCATCCTGGTACCAGGCATCGGTATAACTAACCGAGAAAATATACGCGCCGCCGGGTTGGCGCAACACCAGGGCATCGCTGGCAGAATTTAAAGCCGGAAACCCGGAAACCCCAATTACCCGCCCGTACTGGCTAAAAGCCCCAACCCACGAGGCAGGTACTACCAGCAAATATTCGCCGGGCTGCATTACTACATTTGGCAAAGTTGCTGTGGCAGAGGGATCGGAGAATTTTACACCAGCCAGCGAGAGCAGTTTATTTGTGGGGTTATACAGCTCTATATAATCCTGCTCGGGCAATGAAATTACAGGCGTGGGGTCGGCAAATATCTCGGTAATAAGCAACTCGTTGGGGCCCGGAAGGCTGCCGATGCCAAAATTAAGGGTAACAGGAGCCAACACATTCCCGGCGCAATCTGTAAGGCCGGCAACTGTTACAGAATATACCAGGCCCGGAATTAGCAAATCATTTAAAGTTAGCTCTACAACGTTGCGGCCGGGTTGCACCAATATAGCGCCCGATACCGAAACCACCGCGCCGCCCTGCATTACCGTAAACGTTGCGCCAGGTACAGACGCGGCATCTAATTGTTCGCTAAACTGCAGCGTAACGGTTAACGAATCTACAGAAACCTGCAAAAGCGTTGGCGGCGTTACATCGGGCTGGTTGCTAAAAACGGAATTCTGGCGGCCGGGCGTTCCACCTTCCGGGTCGTTAGAGGCTATCCAGTTGCCGGATCCGGAGCAGGTTAAATATGGGTTGATCTGCTCCAGACTCCAGCCGCCGGCTTTCTTGGTTTCGTCCTGGTACCAGGCATCGGTGTAGCTAACGTTGTCTATCTCGTTGCCAGCTGCATCTTTTAGCGTTAACACATCGGCCGCATTGTTTAACGATGGCAGGCTGCTGAGGCCAATTACCTGGCCATAAGAGGCAAACGCGGCTACATTGGCATTAGATACTAATATCACAAAGCTATCGGGAGCTATTACAGAATTTGGTCCCGCCGGAATAGTTGCCGAGCTGGTGGCATCAGAAAAAGTAAAACCCGCCAGGTTTATGGGAGCGTTGGTGGTGTTAAAAAGTTCTACAAACTCGGCGGCGGGCAAGCCAACCTGCGGGTTTTCGTCGGCCATTAGTTCGTTTATTACCACATCGCGGTATAAAACCGGCGTAGGCGGCGCTGTGTAGGTAAAGCCAACCGCGGAGTTTGCCGCTATTGGCGCGCCTCCACCCTGCCCTGTTACATTATTAACCACGAGCAAATAAGTGCCTGTTGTAAGTGGCGCCGGTAAAGTAAGCAGTACAATGTGTTGGTTATTATTGTCGCGCACTGCCGATAGCGGGTTGCCAACGCCGCTAATGGTATAGTTAGATGGATTTTGTGACGTAACCAGATCTACATCGGCGCTGAACTGCACCTGCACCTGCGTTGCGCTTATTGCTGTAGCGCCAATTAGCTGCAGGGGCGCCTGCTCAATTATAAAATCGTCGTAATAAAATTTGGTGCGGTTGGCCGAATTGCCGCTGGTGTAGCGCGAGAGCACGCCAAAATAACTGGTACTGGTAATATCGTTGTTAAAAACAGTACCTTCCAGTAAATAAT
>JAFADQ010000346.1 GCA_023424725.1 Bacteroidota bacterium | reverse complement strand
CTCTTTTATATCTAACTCCAGCAGCGGAATTGCTTCTTCGTTTTTTCCTTGTAAATAATAGGTTATTCCGATGTTGCCCGATGCAATGCCAATCCAAACGCTGTCTTTATTGGCCACTGCCATTTGTTTTGCCTGCCGGAAATAATAAAGGGCAGAATCGTATTTACTTTCCTGCCGGTAAATAAGACCGAAAAAATTAGTGTTATTAATAGCTATCCGCTTGCGGTAAGAGGGCGGCACGTTCATGGCTTTAGCCAGAAATTCGCGGGCTTTCTCACTTTCGTCCAGCTTATAATAGGCGCGCCCAATGGCGGCAATCATTTCCTGTTTATCGGGCAGTTCAGCATTGGGCATTTTCTTCATCAACTCATACGACCGCAGATAATTATCCAGGCCTGGCCCGTAATTCTGCGCTATGTACGTGTAATAATATGCCAGCTTCTGCCGGCTTCTAATCTGCAAATGCCTTATTCCTTCTTTATCTACCTTTTTTATAAATTCTGGCATTCGCTGTAAAAACGCTTGGTGGTTGTTTTTTTTGCCAATCATATAATACTCCAGCCGCAGCAGCTCTGCTTCGAGCAACAAATCCTGGTCGTCGTTTTCGCGGGCGAGGCTGGCAATTTGATTTACCTTATTAAAAAAGGTGGCAGAATCGTAGGAGGCTACCTTATTATTATAGAATAATGTATCGAGGGCAACAAACCGTTGCGCGTAGGATTTGTGCAGCAAGTGCTGAAATTGCCCATGAACAGAAAACGATACTATAAAAAGCAGTAAAAAATTAAATAAACGGAGCATTAGTTACTATGTGTCCTGGTATAGTTTACACCATTATTAATGTGCAGATGTATAGGCATCTATTTGGCATGGCCGTAAACACAATTCTTATACGTACGCTTTATTAACTAATCTGAATATATTAAGTTTATGTATTTTATAATTTTTAACATAAAAACAACACATAAACTTTTTGAGCAATGCTTGTTGACAAACAGTTTATACTTACAATGTACTTGCCCCGTAAAGGCCTATAATTTGGCCCTTGCAGGCATACAAAATCATATTACACACCATATAATTTTTTTCAAGCTGAATTGTAAGCAGATGTTTCACTCATTATTTCAGAACTTTGCTGCCAGATAAGCCTGCACTATACGGGCTGAATAAATAATCATGAAAATTTTAAAATTTGGCGGAACATCTGTTGGGTCGGCAGAGCGCATGAAACATGTAGCGCAGCTGATCCGGAAACCGGGTTCCGCAATAGTGGTTTTATCGGCCATGGCCGGCACAACCAACCAGTTAGTACAAATCGCGAATCTCCTTCATCAGAAAGAAGCAGCTAAGGCTAATAATCTTATAGATACATTGCAGCAGCATTATTATAAGGTTATTGATGAGCTGTATTCTGAGCCTGCTTACAAAGAAAAAGCAACAGAGATCGTAATCAGCCATTTCGATTTTCTGAAATCTTTTACCCTCGATCTGTTTACGGTTTACGAAGAAAAAGCAGTGCTGGCCCAAGGCGAATTGCTCTCTACAGCTTTGTTTCAGCTTTACCTGGAAGAAGCGGGCGTGCAATCTGTATTGTTACCTGCATTAAACTTTATGCGCCTGGGGCAGCATAACGAGCCAGACCTTACTTATATAAGCAAAGCGCTTAAAGCCGAACTGAGCAAGCATAAGGGCAACAACTTGTTTATTACCCAGGGCTTTATTTGCCGCAACGATTACGGCGAGATAGACAACCTGAAACGTGGCGGATCTGATTATTCGGCCTCGCTGATGGGCGCCGCGCTGGATGCAGAAGAAATCCAGATATGGACGGATATAACCGGGATGCACAACAACGACCCGCGAATTGTAAAGGGCACCTACCCTATTGCTGAGCTTTCGTTTGACGAGGCTGCGGAGCTGGCTTACTTTGGCGCGAAAATTTTGCACCCGAGCAGTGTGTTGCCGGCCCGCGAAAGAAACATTCCGGTACGGCTGTTAAATACTATGGAGCCCGAAGCTGCCGGCACCATTATTTCCGGCAAAAGCAGCGGAAGCCATATAAAAGCTGTAGCGGCCAAAGAAGGCATTACCGCGATCAAAATAAAATCGAGCCGGATGCTGCTGGCATACGGGTTTTTGCGGAGCGTGTTCGAGGTTTTTGAGCGCTACAAAACGCCTATCGATATGATCACCACGTCGGAAGTGGCCGTATCGCTAACCATAGACGACCCAACTCACCTAACAGCCATAAAGGAAGAGCTGGCGCAATACGGACACGTAGAAATAGATTCCGGGCTTTCTATCGTATGTATCGTAGGCGATTTTCTGGACGATAAGCCGGGTTATGCCATGCAGGTTTTTCAATCCTTGCAGCACATTCCGCTGCGCATGATATCGTATGGCGGAAGCCGCAACAACATCAGTATTTTAATTACCACCGAAAATAAAGTAGCGGCGCTGCAGGCCCTTAACGACGGCATTTTCGCTAACAAACAACCATCGCATGTTTAACGCCCTGCTTGCTGAGCTCCGGCAGTTGCAAACCCCTGTTTATTATTACGATCTGTCGCTGCTAAGCCAAACCCTTAAAGCCGCGCAAACCGAAGCCGCCAAATATAATTACCACGTACATTACGCGCTAAAGGCTAACTCTAACCTGCCAATCCTGGAGCTGATACAAAAAGAAGGTTACGGCGCCGACTGCGTAAGCGGAAACGAAGTGCGCAGAGCCGTAGAAGCCGGTTTCCAGGCTGAAAAAATAGTTTTTGCCGGCGTAGGAAAATCTGACGACGAGATAAATTACGCCCTTGACCAGGATATTTTTTGCTTTAATGCAGAATCGGCCCAGGAGCTGGAAGTAATAAACGAACTGGCCGGAAAGGCCGGAAAAGTTGCCCGCGTAGCGCTACGCATAAACCCCAATGTAAATGCTAATACGCACCATTATATTACCACCGGGCTGGAAGAAAACAAGTTTGGCATAAACTTCTGGGAGCTGGAATCTATAATAAAGCTGCTGGAGGAATTGCAAAATTGTAAGCTAATCGGACTGCATTTCCATATCGGCTCGCAAATAACAGACCTGGAGCCTTTTAAGAGTCTGTGCCTTCGGGTAAACGAAATTCAGGAATGGTTTAAAGATCGCAAAATCCCGTTAGCGCACATAAATGTTGGCGGAGGTCTTGGAGTTGATTACCATAACCCGGACGAAAACGCTGTTCCGGATTTCAAATCGTTTTTTAAGATTTTCGATCAGTTTCTGGAGCTTTTGCCGGGGCAGGAATTGCATTTCGAGCTGGGAAGAGCGTTGGTAGGACAGTGCGGCACTTTGCTATCGAGGGTTTTATATGTGAAAAACGGAATCAACAAAAACTTTCTGATATTAGATGCCGGGATGACGGAGCTTATACGTCCGGCGCTTTACCAATCGTACCATAAAATAGAAAACCTTTGTAGCCAATTGCCCGAGCAGGTGTACGATGTGGTGGGGCCAATTTGCGAATCGTCGGATTGCTTTGGCAAATCGTTACTGTTGCCGGAATCTAAACGCGGCGACTTAATAGCGATAAGAACGGCGGGCGCTTACGGCGAAGTAATGTCATCGGCATATAATTTACGAACGCAACTGGAACCCGTATACAGGAAAGAACCGTAAACAAAGATGCTGGGTGGAGTATGTATTTCTGAATAACACGAATGAGACTCAGCTTTTGCTTGTTTATTTTAACTATCGCCGATTTATTTTATCTGCTTGTGTTTAATAAATCAGGCTTGAAAATTCTGAATCTCTTTAATATACTTCTGCTAATTAACCCATTACAGCACCAATAGAAAACCACGAAGCCTGCATGAGCACCGGAAAAACTGAAACAACACAAAACCATTTAGACTGGCTGAGGCTTACCAAAACCGAAGCCGAGCAATTGATGTTGCAAAAATTTTTCCTGGAAGAGCTTACCGGTTTGCACCACCTGCATTTGCTGCTGGAGCATTACTCTTTTATGGTGTGGGAGCTCACTTCGCTTCTGGAGCACATTAAAATGGCCTCTGCAGCTCTTGCTAATGATATTGCCAGCGAAAAAAAGATAAAAGAACTTACCAACCGAATGTGGCTGATAGCCTCCAGCGATGTAAATATCGGGGGGCATAACACAGATTTGCTTGCCGTTTATCGCAAAGGAATGGAATCGTGCGGCGCTAACCCAAACATGGTAAATACTTTTGTGGCCAGGCTGCGCAGAGGCGAATCGGCCGGAGCAATATTACGGAATTTAGGCGCGGGCAGCGGCATTTTATCGCATGTGCAGCATACACAACAGCTCTTAAAGCAAAACAACCTGGCCGGGTTAGTAACCGCATTATGCTTTAGCCCACGGTTGCCAAATTTAAAAGTATTACTGCGGCTAATAGATAATCTCGACAGAAAATTACCGGTGCTTTTAATGCGGATAAGGTATTATTTTGATGTGGAGATAATGCTGCAAGAAGAGATTTTTATGCCATACGGCGAAGAAATTTTAGGTATTTTGTATGCTGCGGAGCCCAAAAAATGGGCCGAGAGCAAGCAAATTATTAACAGCACTTCCTTATCGAGAGCAGCAGTACTGGCCGATGTGCGGTCGGCAATAAAGAGGTTGTAGAATAAATAAAGTGTTTTTTTGTTGGATATGTTTTGGCTTGTGGTGGATGCTTTTTTGGGCTTCGCAGGTTGTAGCCGCTTTAGTTAGCAGCGCTACAGGGCCAGCCGGGCAATAAATTTTAGCGGTTTGCTCGGGTTATAACTTTAAATAGACATTTTAAATGAATGTAATAAGTAGCCTTTGGGCTGAAGCGCCCTATTTTTTGGCCTTTACAGCTATAGTAGTAAAATTACTTTTCAGGCAGCAAATGGGTTACAGAATTACATTAAGGAAGCGAAATTCTGACATCAACTCTTTACCTTTGCCACACAAATAACCCGCAATGGAGGCAGTAAAAGAAACCAATTTTAGTTTTCCGGGCCAAACCGGATTTTACAAGGGCAAAGTTCGCGATGTGTATTATTTTAACGGCACACTCGCCATGGTTGCCACCGACAGGATTTCTGCTTTCGATGTGGTGCTGCCCAAAGCCATTCCGTTTAAAGGCCAGGTGCTAAACCAAATTGCCGCCAAATTTCTGGAAGCCACAACAGATATTGTTCCTAACTGGGTAATTTCGGTGCCCGACCCGCAGGTTACTATTGGCAAACTGTGCGAGCCGTATAAAGTAGAGATGGTGGTGCGCGGTTACCTGGCCGGCCACGCCTGGCGCGAGTACAGCGCCGGCAAGCGCCAGGTTTGCGGGGTTGCCCTGCCAGACGGCCTGCGCGAAAACGACAAATTGCCTCAGCCAATAATAACACCCACCACAAAAGCCAGCGAGGGCCACGACGAAGATATAAGCCGCGAAGAAATTATAGCGCAAGGGCTTGTGCCGGCTCAGGAATACGAACAACTGGAAAAATACACGCTGGCACTGTTTGCCCGCGGCACCGAAATGGCTGCAGAAAGGGGCCTGATATTGGTAGACACCAAGTACGAATTTGGCCGCTATAATAATGAGATTTTATTGATGGACGAAATACACACGCCCGATTCGTCCAGGTATTTTTATGCCGACGGGTATGAAGAGCGCCAGCAGAAAGGCGAGCCGCAACGCCAGCTTTCTAAAGAATTTGTGCGGCAATGGCTAATAGAAAACGGGTTTCAGGGCAAAGACGGGCAGCAGGCGCCTGAAATGAGCCAGGAATGGGTAAAGCAAATTTCGGATCGCTATATAGAGTTATTTGAAAAAATAACCGGAGAAAAGTTCGAAAAACCCAACCAAGAAAATATATTATCACGTATACAGCGAAGAATAGAACATTCTATTTCCAAATCAGTTTAAACTTATATATTAACTTTGCTTTTCGTATCTTTACTTGTTCAAAAGCATCATCGACGCAACTTTAACTTCTTTATATGAAATATTCAATCGATAAGAAAGAAAATTATACAATCATTACCATCGATGAGAAGAAGCTTGACACCACGATAGCGCCAGAGCTAAAGTCGGAATTCGTAAAGCTTAACGCCGAAGGAATTGTAAACATCATTCTCGATCTTACGAATGTAAAATATACCGATTCGTCGGGTCTAAGCTCTATCCTGATCGCAAACAGGCTTTGCAACAGCTCTAACGGGCTTCTTATCTTAACCGGCCTTCAAGACCATGTTAAAAAACTGATCGCTATTTCTAAACTCGAGTCGGTTTTAACTATTCTGCCAACTCCGGAAGAAGCCGTAGACCGTGTGTTTCTGCACGAAATAGAGCGCGATCTTACCGGTAAAGAAGAATAATCGGTATATAAAAG
>JAFADQ010000278.1 GCA_023424725.1 Bacteroidota bacterium | reverse complement strand
GTGCATTTTGTATTATTATATCACGCTATCTACCAGTGCCAATGTGGTAATTCTGATAGCGGCAACCATGGGCGAGCGCTTTGTTTTTGCTCCTTCGGTGGGGTTTTGCATAGCTGCGGCGGCCATTTTAGTGGCCGTTACAGGCGGAATAGCGCAGGCCGATTTCCTTAAAGTGAAGAAGCCCGTTTTGCTGGGCATTATTGCGGCCATCGGAGTGGTTTCTGCCTTAAGAGTGCATGCGCGTAACAAAGACTGGGAAAGTAATTTAACCTTGTTCGCGGCTGGTGTAGAAGTATCGCCTAACAGTTACCGCGCCAACTCTGCTTATGCTTTCGAGACCTTAAAAGCCGGCGAAAAAGCCACAGACCCGGCACAAAAGCAAGAGCATTTTAAGCGGGCCAAAGAGCATTACCACAAAGCGGTTACTATTTACCCCGAAATGGGCAGCGATTGGTACAACCTGAGTGTGGCGTATTCTTACCTCGGCCAAAAAGAAAGATCTTTTCTGGCGTTGCAAAAGTCTTTCGAGAAAAATCCGAATTTCTTTAACACCGCCTACAATCTGGGCACTATTTACATGCAGCGGCAAGATTACCCAAACATGCTGAAACATTACAAACGCGCCAGCGAAATAGACCCTACCTTTGGCGATGTATTGTTTAAAGTTGGCGTGGCGCATCATTACCTTAACCAACTGCCCGAAGCCATAAATTACTACGAGCAGCACCTTAAAAAAGAACCGCGAAGCCGGGAAGCCATCACCAATTTGCAGGTAGCGTACCAAAGTTTAGGCAATACAGAACGGGCGCAGTATTATGCCGGTTTGCTGAGTAAGTTGTAAATTTTACCAAGCTTTCTCAGATTACAGGAAACCGCGTGATATTGCCCCGTTCCCGACCGTGTTATTGCGAGGCACGAAGCAATCTCCTGTACGTAGCTGATTACGGGAGCTAAAAGCACGAACAATAAGCACAATCGCCCTTTTATTTTGTTAACCATAAGCAAAACGAGAGATTGCTTCGTGCCTGCCAAAGACATGGTAGGAAACAGGTGCGCTTTGAAAGCAAAATAACAGATTACTTTGTTTCCTTATCGCGAGATCAGCTAAACCAGTTATATACCAGCCAACTACTTACCCAGGCCAAACCCGTCATGTACACCAATTGCAGAAGCGGCCAGGTCCAGCCGCGGGTTTCGCGGTAAACTATGGCTAAAGTGCTCATGCATTGCATCGCGAAAACGTAGAATACAAGCAGCGAAAGTCCGCGCGGGAGATTAAAGAAAGGTGCGCCGTTTTCGTCTTTTACAGAGGCTAATTTCTGCTGCACCGTTTGTATATCTTCTTCTTCGCCGATGCTGTAAATGGTGCTCATAGTGCCCACAAAAACCTCGCGGGCAGCAAAAGAAGTGATAAGCGCGATGCCTATTTTCCAGTCGAAACCAAGTGGCGCAATTACAGGTTCGATGGCGCGGCCAAAGTGCCCGGCATACGATGCTTCCAGTTGCTGGCTGGTTATAAGATTTTGGGTTTCTTCTTCGGTTAAATTTTGCGCGTTGGCCGCTACTGTGGCCTTTTCTTCTGCCTGCAGCATTTTTTCGCCCGGCCCGTAGCTTGCCAACACCCATAATATTACAGATATGGCCATAATTACCTTTCCGGCCTCAAAAACAAACGCCTTTACCTTTTCTACCATGGTTTGGCCCACGTTTTTCCAGCGAGGCATGCGGTAAACCGGAAACTCCATGATAAAATAACCACGGTCGCGCGCCTTCAGAATAAACCGCATAACCAGCGCCGTGAGTATCGCCATTACAAATCCGAGCATGTACAGCGCCATCAGCACTAGCCCCTGCAAGTTAAGGAATCCCAGAACAGTGCGGTCAGGAATAACCAGCGCCACCAGAATGGTATACACCGGTATGCGGGCCGCGCAGCTTATAAGTGGCGTAACAAAAATGGTGATGATGCGGTCTTTCCAGTTATCTATAGTGCGGGCACTCATAATGGCAGGCACGGCGCAGGCCATTCCTGAGATAAGCGGCACTACACTTTTCCCGTTCAGGCCCACTTTGCGCATGATCTTATCCATCATAAACGTAACGCGGGCCATATAGCCGGTTTCTTCCAGCACGGCGATAAAGCCAAACAAAATCGCTATTTGCGGAATAAAAATGAGCACACCGCCCAAGCCCGCAATAACTCCTTCAGTCAGCAGATCAACCAATGGGCCATCAAACCGCGACTGAATAGCCTGGTTTATTGTCGCGATTCCCAGATCTATCAAATCCATGGGGTAGGTTGCCCACGAAAATATAGCCTGAAAAACGAGCAGCAGAATAAGTAGAAAAATCAGGTAACCAAATACCTTGTGCGTTAAAATAAGGTCGAGCTTATTAGAGAATTGCTCTTCTTTTTGCACGCGCTCTACCTTTATTGTATCGAGCAAAAACCCGTTAATAATTTTGTAGCGCTCTATGGTTTCTTTGGCTTGCTGCGTAACCGTATCGAACTGATGTTTTTGCAGAATCTGCTCAATAACCTTCCGGTCGTTATCTTTTAAAAAGGAAAGTTTTTGGTATTGGTGCGCGTACTGCAGCGCCAGGTAATCGGTATCGAGAAGAAAATGCCTGCGAATTTCCTGGGCCACATCGGCCGCGGTTCCGTCAAGCTTATAAAAGCTTTTTTCGGGCAGCCCGAGCTCTTTGCTTAGTACAATTTTTAGCGCCGCTATGCCTACGCCTTTTCGCGCATTCATGGGCACAACGGGCACACCCAGCTCGTGCTGCAACTGGTCTACGTTTATTTGCACGCCCTCTTTATCGGCCATGTCCATCATGTTCAGGGCAAGCACCGCCGGAATGCGCAAATCGGCTAACTGCGTAAACAGCAAAAGGTTGCGCTTCAGGTTAGAGGCATCTACGGTTACAACAACAAGGTCGGGGTAGGTAGCGGCTTTTTTATCGTAGAGCAAATCCACGATCACCTTTTCATCCAGCGATTTAGGGTACAAGCTGTACGTGCCGGGCAGGTCTATTATTTCGGCCCGTACTTTATCGGAGAGCTGGCAATAGCCGGTTTTTTTATCTACCGTAACGCCCGGGAAATTGCCCACCTTTTGGTTGAGCCCGGTAAGTTGGTTAAAAAGAGAAGATTTTCCGGAATTGGGGTTTCCCACAAGCGCTATCCGGACGCTGTTGCGCACAGACATGCAAATCAGGTAAGTTCTATGGTCTCGGCTTCTTCCAGCCGCAGCGAAAGTATATAATCGTTTACAACAACTGTTACAGGACAACCGAAAGGCGCCTTGCTGTTTAGCTTAATTTGCGCACCCGGAATACAGCCCATTTCGAGCAGTTTCAGCGAAATAGCCGGGTCGCTAAGGCCGCAAATAGTGCCCGCTTCGCCAATTTTCAGGTGCCGTACCGTTTTGGAGGTTTTCTCCATATCGCCGATTAATTTAGATTCATTATAAACAAGCGCAAGTTATGCCATAAAGTTCAGGAAAGCAACGATTTTAATCAGAAGATTACCGCAATGTTACGGGGCAAAGTTGGGGTTGTATTTTAAGGTGGATCGTAGGGGCACCTCTTGTGGGTGCCCTATTTAAAATTGGCAACCAGTTGGCCAAATCAGCGAAAGGGCACCCACAAGA
>JAFADQ010000266.1 GCA_023424725.1 Bacteroidota bacterium | reverse complement strand
GGATGATGCCGCTTTTATTATTCAACAGCATCGCGAAGGCATCTGCCGCTTTGCTTACGCCAACATTAAATATCTCTCTGAGAATATCTTTTTCGAGGGTGTTAATATTTATATACATGCCAGTATTGAGAGTTATATTTTAATGCGTGCGCATAGCAATTCCTAAGAACATAGTCTAAATCTCAACCTTATACGGTAAAATCGCTATAAAGTAATTTTACGTTGTAAAGTGTAATGGAGAGGATTTACTGATTAACAGAGATCATTAATTTCCTTAGCCGGCAGAAACCAGGAAACAAGTTATACTGAGATTGAAAATTAGTACGCTCTGTTACCCACAAAAACGGCCCTCGCAGCTTACCTGCGAGGGCCGTTTTTGTGGTTGTACTGATAGAACGGCAGTCTATTTTTATGTTCGGATGCCTGTAATTTTGGCCGGTGCATGTTAGCGTCAACTGGGCGAATGCGATTCGCACCTACAGATCGCGGAAAAAACCTTTGCGCAGAATAGCTTCTTCTACCGGTTCGGGCACCAGGTAGCGCATCGATTTCCCTTCTTTTATTAAATTACGGATAAACGTGGCAGAAATATCGAGCAGCGGCGCTTTGGTTAATTTTACTTTAGGGTGTTGCTCTAATGGAGTGCTGGCGCAGCCCGAACGCGGATAAATGTACAGGCTGTAATATTCCAGAATTTGCTCGTAGTTTTTCCACTTATGAAAGGTAGCGAGGTTGTCTTGCCCCAGGATAAGCGAGAAATCGTGTTCGGGATATTTTTCGTGCAGGTAGGTAAGCGTATCTACAGTGTAGCTGGGCACGGGCAGCGTAAACTCTATGTTGCAGGGCTGCAGTTTGTAATTATCGCCAATGGCAAGGTATACCAAATCGTAGCGATCCTGGTGGTGCAGCAGGCTGGCGCTTTTCTTTAACGGGTTTTGCGGGCTCACCACAAACCACACCCGCTCCAGATCGGTGTTCTCGGCCATATAATTGGCCAGAATAAGGTGCCCGACGTGTATGGGGTTAAAAGAGCCGAAAAGTAGACCTATTTTCAAGGTTGAAGTTTGAAGGATTGAAGTTTGAAGTTACCGCGATAAATCTATACTTGCCAAATTAACAAGTTAAAAAAAATAAAGCTACGGATAGAAAAAACGAACTTCTTCAATTCTTCAAGCTTCAATCCTTCAAACTTATTTCTCCAGAAACTCCTTCACCAGATCTTCTGCTTCTCCGCAGGCGCGGGCCAGGTCGTCGTTCACGATAACTTTATCGAATTTGTCTTCAAAGCTCATCTCGAAAGAGGCTTTAAACAAACGACTCGAGATGGAACTGCTCGAGTCGGTGTTGCGGGCCTGCAGGCGCAAGCCCAGTTCTTCTATAGATGGCGGTTTTACAAAAACGCCCATCACTTTGTCTTTGTAATAGTCTTTTATTTTTAGGCCGCCCTTTACGTCTACATCTAAAATAGCGGTTTTGCCTTCGGCCCAAATGCGCTCTATTTCAGATTTAAGGGTGCCGTAAAAGGCGCCTTCGTACACTTCTTCCCACTCTACAAAATCGCCCTTTTCTATTTTTTTACGAAATTCGTCGGGGGTGATAAAGTAATAATCTTTGCCGTTTTCTTCTTCGCGGCCCCGTTTATCGCGGGTGCAGGCAGATATAGAAAAGCTCAGGTTAGGGTTAACGTAGAGCAAATGCTTGACAATAGTGGTCTTGCCGGCTCCGGATGGAGCGGCAAACAGTACGATTTTACCAGACATGAAACTTTTTAAACAGTTTCGGGCAGTTTGTAAACCAGTTCCCGAATGTTAGCAACAAGATGCGAAGGTACTGTTTTTCGCGTTAAACTTTGCTTTAAAAACTGTTTCAGTTCGTTCTCTTTGTTGTAGCTGCCAAAGCAGGGCGCACATTCTTCTATGTGCTGAAAAAAGAACTGTTGATCGTCGGGGGTTGCTTCTCCGTCTACAACCAGATCGAGCATCTGCACAACTTTGTCGCAGTCTGTAGTATGAGTAGAATTGTCCATAAGCGGGGCCGTTTTAGTCGTTATCGTTTGTTCCATTATCGAGGTAACCGCGTTTAGCGGCATATTTACTAAGTTTTTCCTTTAAAAAATTACGGGCCCGGTGCAGTCGCGACCGAACCGTACCGATGGGGATATCCAGAATTTTGGCCATTTCTTCGTACGTAAAACCCTCTACATCGCAGAGAATTATTACCGTACGGAAATCTACCGGCAAAGAGTTTAGCGCTGTGGCCACCTCATCGCCAATTAAATCCTGCACCGACTGCGAACGCATGTCCGAGGTCGACGATCCGCCGTCTTCTCCTTCAACATCATCCGTATTATAGTAGCCTTCAATCTCGCTGTAATCTACTTTAGCGGGCTGTTTGCTCTTCTTGCGGAAGTCGTTTATAAAGGTGTTCTTCAGTATCCGGAACAGCCATGCTTTGGCATTCGTTCCTTGCTCGAAGTAATCAAAGAAGCGATATGCCTTCAAATAAGTTTCCTGAACCAAATCATTTGCTTCATCTTCGTCCATAGTTAACCTATAGGCAAAGTTATAAAGCGGGTCTATAACCGGCATTAATTCGGCCTCGAACCGGGCATCTTTAACTTCTTTGCTCAGTGGAGTGCTTTTTGGATCGTTCATTTAGCTAAAGCTTATTACTTTTACCTTCAGTATACCGAGCGTAATTTAACAAAGATAAAAAATCAGTCCAGATTGTCAACTCCCTCTACTTTCGCAATTTGGGTAAGCCGTTTATCTGTTGGTTTCTGGCTGCTGTTTTTTATTACGCTGCCGCTTGCCAAGGGGTTAAACAGTGTTTCCGAAATCGCCCTGCTTATACTGGGCCTCGCCTCTGCTGATTATTCTACCTTACGCCAGAAAATTTGGCGTTACCGCCACGTGGCAGCTATCGCTCTGATATTTGCTGCACTTATACTGGGTATGCTATATACTGAAAATACAGTGCAGGGGTTTAAGATGCTGAAACACCAGCACCGGTTTTTGGTTGTACCGGCCATGTTTTTGCTGCACGCAGCCTGGGTGCGCCGTAATTTTGTTTTATTGCTGAAAGTTTTTTGTTCTTCTGTAGCAGTGGCTTGCGTGGCAACGGTGCTGCTGTACTGGCTGCCCGAAGATGTTACGCGGCAATTGGTAAAAACTTTCCCGATGCTGCGCGAATACCCCGAAACCTTTAGCCGCGAAGCCTTTGGTTTGTACTCTCCTTTTATAGACCGCATACAGTTTAGCAGTTTGCTGGGGCTTGCCATTTTAAGCTGTTTATTTATGCTGCAACGCCCCAAAAAATGGCTCCCGCTGCTTTTGCTGCCGCTTTTGGGGTATACAATGATGATACTGGGCGGCCGCGGCGGGCAACTGGCTTTGCTGGTTTCGTTGCTGGTGCCAGGTATATTTTTTATTTACCGGTTTTTAAAACCCCGCCTATCTCCAGCCCTTCCGGCCCCTGCCGTTGGTTCTGTTTCGGGTTTGCTTGTTGTTGCGATGCTGGCTTTTTTGCCCTTCGCAGCCTACCACACCAGCGGGGCAGTGCGCATGCGCGTAAACCAGGGACTATGGGAAATTTCAGAAATAAGATCCGGTGATTTCGATCCAGATAATTATCTTCATTTCACTACCATGCGGCGCTACGTTTCGTGGCATAACTTATGGCGGGTAATAAAAGAGCAGCCTGTTTTAGGAACCGGCACCGGCGATTTCGGCACAGCCTTAACCCGCGCTTACGAAACTGATAATTATCCGCATATAGAAAACATACACAACCAATATTTAATG
>JAFADQ010000237.1 GCA_023424725.1 Bacteroidota bacterium | reverse complement strand
CCATAAGCGCGGCAAATTCGTCGTTGGCGCGGGTTAAATTCATCGGGAAACCGGCAAAAATAGCAGAGCCCAGCGCGGTTTCTTTAGAGATAATTTCTACCTCTATGCCGTTGGGCGCTGTTGCCTTAATTTCTGGCCGTTGCAGGTTGCCGCAGTCTGGCAGCTGCGCCATGTCCTGCTTTAGTTTGTTTAAAAACTCCTGCGGGTAGTTTCCGGCAATGCCAATGGTAAGGTTCTGGCGGCAAAACTGGTTGCGGTAGTGGTTTTTAACATCATCTAAAGTAAGCCCTTTTACGCTGGCGCTTTTGCCCTGCACTTTATGCTGGTAGCGGGTGCCGCGGAACAACAAATCTTCCAGCGCTTTTTTGCTGTATTCTTCGTCGCTCGATGCCCGGATAACCTGGTCTACATAATTCTGCTGGTTGCTTTTGGCGCGCTCAAAATCTTCCTGCGCGAAAGCCGGGTTCAGTACCAGGCCCTTCATAATCGGGTAAAATTCGTTCAGGAAATCGGCTGGCACCGCAAAGGTTAGTATGCTTACTTCTTTGTCTGTAGAGCCGTAATAATAGGCCGCCATAGGGTACAGCTTGTCTTGTATCTGGGCATAAGTAAGGTCTTTGGTGCCGGTTTCGGTTAGGGTTTGGGTGGTGAGGTAGGTAAGGCCTTCTTTGCCCGCGGGGTCCATCACAGAACCGTTTCGGAACATCAGTTTCACCACCACTTTTGGCGAGAGCGGCTGCTTTAATTCTACCACTTCCTGAGCAAAAACAGGCTGCAGGGCGCAAAAAACGGCCAGTGCGGAGGTAACTGATTTTATTATTTTTGATATCATGGTTTCTTCTTCTTGATGAAATAACTGCTTGTTTTTGCCTGTTACAGATTTTCAGGTTGAGGGTGAAACCAGGCAGGAGCCTGGCGGGCCGGATTGCCAGGCTCCTGCCTTATCCGGTAATTTAGTGGCTGCAAAAAATCTTAATCCACCCGGCTTCCTGTAAATACTGGTTCAGACAAAAAATTACTTTACAGGCGATTCTTTAGCAGGCGATATGGTAGAAACGGTAAGCGATTGCGGCGAGAAATATTTCTTCGCCACGCGGTTAAGGTCTGCCGGAGTTACCTTGTCGTAGAGGGCATAATAGCGGTTTATGGCCTCCGGGTCGCCGGTTAGCCAGGTAAAATACGAAAGGTAATTCGCTATCTGGTCGGGGCTATCCAGGCTCATGGCAAGGCTGTAGCGGGTGCGCGATTTGGTTTCGTCCAGCTTTTTGCTGTCTATCGCCTCGGTTTTTGCCTTCTCCAGGGCTTTGGTTATTTCGTCGCGCACATACTGCAAATCGTCGGGGCTAACCAAAGTAGCGCCCAGCATCATAATGTTTTCGTCGCGCGAATAGTTAGGGCGGCCATATATATTGCGGGCTTTTTGCTCGGTTATTACCAGTTTTTTGTACAGGTCAGATGTTTCAGAAAAAAGCATGGTAGTTAGCAGATCCAGGGCAGGTAAATCTGTAGTGCTAACATTAAAGGCGGGGCCTTTGTAGCTCAGCCACAAAGTAGGCGGGAAAGCCGGATGCTGCACATGCGCGTAGCGGGTGCCGGTTTGCGCGGGTTCTTTTGGGATTTCGGGGGTGTAGCTGCCGCGTTTCCAGTCGCCGAAATATTTCTGCGCCAGGCGGTTTACTTCTTCCTGCTTCGCATCGCCCACCACAATTAAAGTGGTGTATTCGGGGCGGTAAAAGCGGTCGTAAAACTGAATAGAATAATCGAACTGGTTGGGCATATCTACCACATCCTCGAAAAAGCCCATCGTGGTGTGCTTGTAGGTATGCTTATCGAAAGCGGTATCGAGGGTTTTTTCGTAAAGTTGCGTGGTTGGGTTGGCGTTGTTTTTGGTGTATTCGCCTTTTACCGCTCCGGCCTCGGCCTTAAAATCGTGCACGGTGTATTTCAGGTTCTGAAACCGGTCGGCCTCCAGCTCAAACATTTGCTCCAGCATGCGCGCATTGCCGGTAAAGTGGTACAAAGTGCGGTCTTGCGAGGTGTTGGCATTGCCGTTCGCACCAAACGATTTTATTACACGGCCATACTCTTCTTTGCTGTATTTCTCGGTTCCGCGAAACATCATGTGCTCGAAAAAGTGCGCGAAACCGGTTTTGCCAGCCTCTACTTCTTCGCGGGCTCCTGCACGCACTAAAATGTAAAAACTCACCAGTCCGGGGCTTGCGTAAGGCACCGTAACTACCCGCAACCCGTTGGCCATGGTGGTTTGCTGAATAGGGTAGGGGAAAATATTTTTCTGCGTAGGCTCTGCGGCCCGCTGTGTGGTAGCGGCAGTTGTAGTTTGCGTGGTAGTGGCTGGCGGCGATGCGCAGGCTGCCACCATTAGGGCCACCGGCGCTAAAAGAAATCGTGTTCGCATGAATCTGTAAGGGTTGGTATTCTGTACAAAGAAACGAAATATGCCGCAAACTGGGTGTTGGGAAGTTGCTGAATTGCGGGTATAATAGTTAATATATACTGCGGCTTTTAAAAGAAGTAAGTTATAGTCGTAGGGTTTTCTTAAACAGAGATGTAGCATAATTTAAGGTTAATACCTTGTTGATTGACTCCCAAAGTATTAATTGCTTAAATTGCATAATGTTTCCTGGCAGACAAGGTTTAACTTTTCTTCAACCCATCTCTTGCAATCAATAAAACCTCTTCGTATCTTTGCAGTCCGAATTCAAAAATTTAACCTGAGATGGCCAAAAAAGGAAACAGGGTGCAGGTGATTATGGAGTGCACTGAGCATAAGAACAGCGGCATGCCTGGCACTTCGCGCTATATCACTACCAAAAACCGCAAAAACACCGCGGAGCGTCTGGAGCTGAAGAAATTCAACCCGGTATTGAAAAAAGTAACCGTTCATAAGGAGATCAAGTAATGGCTAAGAAAGTAGTTGCAACCCTCAAAACCGGTACCGGTAAAGATTGGGCAAAAGTTATCAAGGCAGTTAAATCGCCTAAAACAGGTGCTTACACTTTCCGCGAGGAAATGGTACTTATAGACAAAGTTCAGGAGTATTTAGCTTCTAAGTAAGTCTTTGCGGCTCCTGCTGCTTATAACAAAAAGTCCCGCTCTATTGCCGGGACTTTTTGTGTTTCTGCGCGGCTCGCAGTACGTTTGCATTCAGAACTTAATTAACGGCGGTTTTGGCTTGTACCGGGCGGTTTTTTGCCCCTCG
>JAFADQ010000290.1 GCA_023424725.1 Bacteroidota bacterium | reverse complement strand
ATCGAAGCTATAGAGCCTGCCGGTGGTTAAGTGCTTCAGTATTTCGCGGGTATGGCCGCCGCCGCCAAACGTAAGGTCTACATAAACCCCGGCCGGATCTATGGCCAATCCCTCTACCGATTCCTGCAACAACACCGGAACATGATACTCCATATTACTCGGCTATTGGTTTTACCGGATCGTTGCCCAGAAACTGCTGCGCCAGCTGAGAAAACTGCGCCTGGTCTTTTATTAAAAACTCTTCGTAGCGCTCCGGATTCCAGATCTCTACGCGATTACCCAAACCAACTACAATTACCTCGCTCTCCAGCCCGGCATAGCGGCTCATGGTTTTTGGTACTACAAAGCGGCCCACGTTATCGAGGTCTATTTCGGTATTGCCACGGAAGAAGTTCCGCTGAAAGTGACGGTATTCTTCGTTAAACTCGTTAAGGCCGGCCACCTTATCGTAAATTATCTTCCACTCTACCTTAGGATACAGCACCAGACAAGGCTCGAAACCGCGCATAAGCACCACGCTGTTGCCGGAAGCCTCGGGCAAATTGCCTTTGATCTTCGCGGGCAACACGAGGCGACCCTTAGGGTCTAGCTTGCACTCGTACTTACCTGATAAGAAATCCATTTACAGCAGTATCGGGCCATCTTAAACACGGCCTCTACAAATGTACATAGTTGCTGAATTAAGTCAACCATTTTTTACCACTTTTTACCACTTTGTGGAGAAAGTATGGTTTTCCACCCCACTTATCCACATTATCCACACCATTTTCAGTTTTCCCTCAAAACCTAACAGGTAGATTATCAGGCAATAAGCCTATTTAATTTTATAACTTACTGATTTTTAACTGATTGCAGTCTTTCCTCGCACTTTCTTTTGCGAGGCTGTAGGTGCCAAAAAGGCGGGCGGTGGCATTTAATTCTACAAGGAGGTAGGCAAAAAAATATATAGTGTGGCACAAATATTTAAACCGTATGGTTTATGAATTTTCTTATATAATAAATCTAAGATAATTAGAAAAAACACTTGTGGAGGGGTTCCTGAGAAGATGCTAAATATAATTTTACCACAGTACCCCGGATAAGAAACACGAGTACGCAGGCGTAACGAAAGCTAAAACACGACAGATGAAATTTTAAACAGAAACTGGCCCGGAAAGAGAAAATCCAGACCCGGTTACCGAAAAGTTTCCCATAAATCTCTCTTCGTTTTTCAATTCTCTTACAGATCTGCCAAACAAGGTTTACTAACCGGAGCAAGCCAGCTAAAACTTTGGCAGGCAACCAAACACCGAAACCCTTACACATCATAACCAATACCATTATGGAAAGAAAATATACTCCTACATTTAGCAAGGCCAGCAACAGGCTTACCACATGCCTTGTTACGATTTTAGCAGTAAGTGCTCCTGTTTTCATGGGTTCACCTTCGGCTTTCGCATCGGCAGAAACAATGGTGCAGCAGGGTAATCTGACGCCACTAAGCGCAACTATTGTAGCTGTTGCTTTTCCAAATGGTGCTAACATTAGCTGCTACGGCGGAAATGATGGTATAGCAGACTTAACCGTAACCGGCGGCGTTGCCCCTTATAGCTTTATCTGGAGCAATGGCGGTATTACTGAAGATGCAGGCCTGCTTACTGCCGGCACATACTCTGTAGTGGTTACAGATGCCATGGGCGCTACTGCTACCGCAAGTGTTACCTTAACTGAGCCTGCACCTGTTACGGCAGGAGTATCGGCATCTAACACGGTAGTTTGCGAAGGAACAAGCACACAACTTGCTGTTGCAACAAATGCAGGGCCGGGCGCTGTGCCTTATCCAATATTAACCACTGTAAACGAGCCGATTTATAATTACCAAACCACCAGTTCGACAGTGGTTGTGAATGGCTTATCTACTGGTAATATAGATGCCAATACCATTGTATCGGTTTGTGTAAACCTGAACCATACTTTCACCAGCGATGTGAGCGTGCAACTGGTTGCGCCAAACGGGGCAGCTATTTTCCTGAATAACCGCAGGGGCGGCAGCGGCGACGATTATATTAATGCCTGTTTCTCTCCATCGGCCACGGTACCTGTATCGTATGCCAATGCACCTTTTACGGGCACCTGGATTCCGGATCAGCCTTTCAGCAACCTGCACGGTGGCCCTATAAACGGTAACTGGACGTTGCACGTGAGAGATAACGCCAACTTAGATCAGGGCATGTTCCTTAACTGGACGCTTACTTTAATGAGTGCCGGTACTACGTATCAGTGGTCGCCATCGGCTGGCCTTAGCTCTGCTTACACGGCCAATCCGGTTGCAACGCCAACTGCAACCACCCAATACACTGTTACCGTAACAGATAAATATGGCTGCTCTGCTACTGATAATGTATTAGTTACAGTAGATCAGGCTCCGGAAGCAACTTCAACCGTAAATCATGTAACCTGCTATGGCGGCGCCAACGGCTCTATAGAAGTAACTCCTACAGCAGGAATTGGCCCATTTACCTATAAAATAGACAACCAGGCTTATCAGGCTTCTAATGTTTTCAGCGGATTAAACCCTGGCACTTATTCTGTACAGGTTAAAGACGCCAAGGGCTGCGAAAGCGCTATAGAAACCGTAACCATAAACTCTGCCAACCCAATGTTTGCTTTCGGGTATCAGAATTATGATGCGCCTGCAACCAGCAACTGTGGAGGATACTCCGGTGCAATAGAATTGTATCTGGAAGGTGGCGAAGCGCCCTATTCTTTCTTGTGGAGCAACGGCTCTACCGATCAGAACCCTGTTAATGTAGCAGATGGTTTTTACGAAGTATTGATAACAGATGCCAATGGCTGCGAAACGTATGCTTATGCAGATGTGTATGGCTCTGTTGGTTCCGACCCTGTTACTGCTACCGGAACTGTAGCTACCTACAGCAGTGGCTTTAACGTTTCGTGCGCAGGCGTTGCAGATGGCTCTATAGATGTTACTGTAACTGGTGGCACTGCTCCTTACACGTACAGCTGGAGCAATGGCGCAACCACAGAAGATGTAACAAACCTGACTGCCGGCGCTTACGATGTAACTATTACAGATGCAAATGGCTGCACCGCTACTCTA
Source organism: Bacteroidota bacterium (assembly GCA_023424725.1). Classification (GTDB taxonomy): domain Bacteria; phylum Bacteroidota; class Bacteroidia; order Cytophagales; family Hymenobacteraceae; genus JAFADQ01. Next base: position 6,002 of record JAFADQ010000290.1, on the reverse strand, counting down.
AATTATAACTTAACGCAGCCCGCAGCCATAATTGCAAATGCAGGAAGCGACCAAATGACTTACTTTGGCTATGCTGGCAACGAATGCGCCACACTTAGCGGATCTGCTACAGGTGGCAACGGCAATTTTTCTTTTGCCTGGAGCAATAACTCAAACAGCCACACTACCACCGTTTGCCCAACATCGCCAACTCTTTACACCCTTACCGTAACAGACAGCGAAGGCTGCAGCGCTACCGACAACGTACTGGTGCATGCAACAGATGTTAGCTGCGGGAACGGCAAGAAAAAAGACAAAGTTTTGATATGTGTAAACACAAAAAATAACCCTCACACAATTTGTGTTAGCCCTAACGCAGTTCCGGCGCACCTAAAAAACGGTGGTTATCTGGGCGAGTGTAACTCTACTGCCCGTTTTGCAGAAGAAGTAGAAGTTGCGAAGATGGAGCTTACCGCCTATCCAAACCCATTCACAAACAGCACCACCATTAGCCTTAATACCAGCAGCGAGTCCGACATTCAGGTGCAGGTGTTTGATATGAACGGGAAGATGGTAAAAGATATTTTTACCGGAAAAGCCGAAGCCGGCGTTAACTACGAGTACGAACTAAATGGCAACAACTTACCTGCAGGAATGTACATTTGCCGCATGGTAAGTGGTACCGAGCAAACATACATAAAGTTAGTACTAACAAAGTAATTGGTTTAGGTTTCCAGAAAGAGGCTGTTCCGCTGGGGCAGCCTCTTTTTTTATGCCTGCAGGCACCAAAAACCGTTGCAACACAAGGCAAACCAGGTTGTTAACACTTCATTAATTGCCCGTTAAATTTCTAATTCCGTATATTTGTAATTATGAAGCGCATGTGTGCACCGGTATTAAGCATTCTGCTGGCCTTCTCCATTCTGGGGGCTGCTATTGGTGTGCCGCTTACCCGCCACATTTGCCACATGAGCGAAACGCTTTCGGTAAACATTGGCGCCGAAGAGCATGGCTGCGAAGATCCGGCTACAGAAACCTGCACCGCCGAAGGCAACCTGGCCAAAGTAATAGAAGAAGAAAGCTGCTGCCACTTCTCTATCACCCACGAAAAAGCCGACCTAAAGCCGCTGTTAAAAGTTGCCGATAATTGGGTTGCGGCACCGGCAATTTTGTCCCTCGCAGCCTTCAATCATAATTTCTTACAAATTGATTTTGCTCCCGAAGAAGAAGTAATTCTCTGCGCTTCCGATTCCTCTCCCCCGCTTGCCGGCCGACGGTTGCTTACCTTCATCTCGGTACTTATAATTTGATATTTCCGGTTTTTCCTGGCTGATCTTTTTACATGAATTGGCCGGGCTTTGCTGTATCTGCACTTGCGGTACGGCTTGTTCATTTTTTTAGTAAATGAAAACCGGAAATGAAATCAGAATTTATATATAAAACACTATTTTATGCGCTGGCGGCCCTGTTTTTGCCCCTTGCAGCCCAGGCGCAAAACTCCATTTCGGGGCGCGTAACCGAAACCTTATCCGAAGGAAAGCAAGAAGGATTACCAAGTGCTACCGTGTATTGGGCAGGCACCGCCATTGTTACCAGCACCGACATGAGCGGCCGTTTTACCATCGCCCCCCCCGACTCCGGGCAGCGCCAATTGGTAGCCAGTTTTGTAGGCTATAAAGCCGATACCATTACCTGGAAGGGCCAAAAAAGCATCAACTTCAACCTAAAATCTGTAGCGGTTTTGCAGGAGGTAGAAGTGCGCGGAAAAATAGAAACCTACAAAAGCCTTACGCCGGTGCAAACCGAGGTAATTACAGCCCGCGAACTTACCAAAGCCGCCTGCTGCAATCTTTCCGAAAGCTTCGAGACAAACGCCACCGTAGAGGTGCACATGAGCGATGCCGTAACCGGCGCCAAACAAATACAGATGCTGGGCCTGGATGGTGTGTATACCCAAATGACGATCGAGAATTACCCTTCGTTGCGCGGTGTGGCCATGCCCTACAGGCTGATGTTGATCTCGGGAACCTGGATAGACGGAATCGACATTATTAAAGGAATGGGCTCGGTAATTAACGGCTACGAAAGCATAACCGGGCAGATAAATGTGCGCCTTAAAAACCCCGAAAACACCGACCGTTTGTTTGTAAACCAGTATGTAAACAGCCTCGGAAAATTCGACACCAACCTGAACTACAACCATAAAATAAACAAAACCTGGAACAGTACGCTGATGCTGCACGCCGAGCATTTGGGCAATAAGGTTGATCGCAACAACGACAACTTTATGGATCAGCCGCTAAACACCCAGCTCAGTGCTTTTTCTAAAACAAAATACCACACCGAAAAGGGTTTTGAAGGCGAATTTGGCATTGGCGTAATGAAAGACGAGCGCACCGGCGGCCAGGTAAACAACACCGAAAACAACTCAGGCAACGGCATTTACCGCACCGAATCTGACATAGAGCGCGTTGAAGTGTATGCCAAAAACGGCTATGTTTTCCAGCGCAAACCATCGCAAAGCATTGGGTTGATTTTGTCGGGTGTGCACCATAATATGGATGCGAAATATGGCCTTCGGAACTACGATGCGCGCCAGCAAACCTTCTATTCTAACCTTATTTTCCAGTCGATTCTGGGCAACACCGCGCACAGTTATAAGGCCGGAATTGGCTATACGATTGATAAATACGACGAGAATTTTCAGGATTTTACAGCCGCCGACAGCTCCTTTAGCCGCACCGAACACGTGCCCGGAGTTTTTGCCGAATATGTGTACAAAGTGCCCGAAAAGTTAACAATGGTACTGGGCGCGCGCGCCGATCATCATAACCTGTACGGGCCATTTTTTACGCCGCGGGCCAACATTAAATACGATGTAAACGCGAGCACTATCTGGCGTTTATCTGCCGGCCGTGGCTTTAGAGTACCAAACCCGATCGCCGAGAACACCGGTAGTTTGGTAAGCTCGCGCAGGTTTGTGGTTACTGAAAATCTCCTGCCCGAAATTGCCTGGAACTACGGCACGAGCGTAACCAAAAAATTCCTTTTCGGCGAGCGCACCACCACCTTTATCCTCGATTATTATTACACCGATTTCGAGAACCAGGTTGTTGTGGATATGTACAGCCGCCCCGACGCGCTTTTGTTTTACAACCTGCAGGGCAAGTCGTTTTCGCACAGCGCGCAGGCCGAAGTGCATACAGAAATTACCGAGCGCCTGGAAGCAAAGCTTGCTTACAAATTTTACGACGTGAAAAGCACCTACAACAACCAGCTGCTCGACCGCCAGTTTAACTCACGCCACCGCTGGTTTTTCAACATCGGCTACGCTACCAATTTCGAGAAATGGAAGTTCGATTTCACTACGCAATGGTTTGGCCGCAAACCGATTCCGATGAGTGGCCTGGACCACAATCACGGCAGCGAAATCAGCTTCGACCGCTCACCGTCTTTTACCATGTTTAATGCCCAGATTACTCGCTCGTTCCTGAAGTGGGACATTTACCTGGGCGGCGAAAACCTGGGCAACTACCGCCAGCCCAACCCGATTGTAGATGCGGCAAATCCGTACGGCCCGAACTTTGATGCAGGCATGACCTGGGGACCAGTTGTTGGCCGCGTAATTTATGCCGGTGTGCGGTACAAGATAGAAAGGTGATGGAATGGTTGTTGATTATTGGGTGTTGATTGTTAATGCTTGGGGTTCTTTTTCTGTGAAATCGCAGTGAAATGCCACAAATTAAATTGTCATTGCGAGCGATAGCGAAGCAATCGGGTAACGAAGCGAGAGAACAAAACCGGTGAACAAGCCTGCAACGGCCAAAAAAGCACGCGTAATAACCTAAGTGCTGCATTTAACCCGATTGCCACGCTACCGCTCGCAACGACAGGTTTGGGTGAGCTATGTAAATCCAGGAAGTTTATGTTGCGATACCCATAAAATTGCCCGCTACAGCCCAACAATCAACAATTAAAAACCAGCAAGCAAACTGGCAAAGTAATTGATTATCAAACAATAAAATTATAAAAAAATTAAAATCATGAAACCGATTCAACTTTTCAACATACTAATTTTCTTCTTGGGATTTTCTTTCGCGCAATCTGCCTCGGCGCAATCTAAAACCGAAAAAGTGGTAATTAAAACCTCTGCGGTTTGCGACATGTGCAAGAAGCAAATAGAGCGCGCCGTATCGTACGAAAAAGGCGTAAAAGCCGTAAACCTGAACATAGAAACCCGCGAACTTACTGTAGAATACGCCACCGGAAAAGGCGACCCGGAGAAATTCCGCAAAGCCGTATCTAAAACCGGTTACGATGCCGACCATATTCCCGCCGACCCGAAAGCGTACGAAAAAATAGACGAGTGCTGCAAGGCGGAAAACAATATGCATTAAGTAACGCCGGGTTGCTGCCCGGTATCCACAAAATAAAAAACCGGGCAGCAACCCGGCGTTACCAAAGCCCGGAGCAGCAGCTTCGGGCTTTGTTTTTTCTGTATAATCAACCTCTGTATTCCGGATTTTCTTTCGCTTTATACAACTTCCACCAGGGCAAATAGGGCTTGTCGTGGTGCTCGTAATGGTAGCCAAAAAAGTAACAGCTCAAAAAAGCCAGCACGTGGTTGTGCCTGAAGCTGCGGGAGTAATGCTTGTTCTCGTGTTTGCCTTTGTGCGGTAAAAATGTTCCGAAATAAAACAACTGAAACGTACTGATAATGGCCGGCACAATCCACCAGGTAATAACGGCGCTCTGCGGAAAGAAAAGCATCAGTAATTGATAAGTTGCTCCCATCAGAATAATCTGCCAGATAGTGATGTATTGCTTCAGGAAACTAAAGTACCAGACAAAGAAATTTTCGGAATGCGGCGGATGAAAATCAGGGTCGTTTTCGGTGGCGACATGCTGGTGGTGCTGGTGGTGTTTTGGTAATAACCGGTGGTAAAAGTTGTAAGCGAAAAGCGCGGCCGTAATGGTTCCGATAATGGTATTTGCTTTCTTGTTTCCGGGCACCACCACACCGTGCATCGCATCGTGCGCTGTTATAAAAAGGCCTGTATACAGATGGGTTTGAATGAGAATAAAAAGGTACGTTAGCGGAGATGTAAAATCTGGCTCGCGCGGAAGCAGGAAAGCCAGAAAACCAGCCCATGAGAGAGTAATAATAATGGCGATGATAAGGCCTTTGTACTTCTGCATTCTAATGATTTCTCTACATAATTTACGCCAACTATTTCCTCTACACCGCCTACCCGAACCTGTCATTGCGAGCGTTAGCGCGGCAATCGGGTTGTGCCAATGCTTTAGTCTGTTACGCGCGCTTTTCTGGCCGTTGCAGGTTTGTTAACAGGGAATTATCTCGTTTAGTTACCAGATTGCTTCGTGCCTCGCTATGACAATTTAATTTGTGGCAGTTGCGCTGCGATTTGGCCGTTAATTGTTGGCTTTAACTTTTTGAAAACGAAACATCACGCACCATCATACAACAAACCCTTCTTACTACTAAACTTCCCCGAACCTGTGATTGCGATCGATAGCGTGGCAATCGGGTTGTTTGCAGCACTTTGTTCATTGCGTGTGCGTTTTTGGCCGTTGCAGGGTTTACAAGCAGATTATTCTCCCGCTACTCACCCGATTGCTTCGTGCCTCGCAATGACAATTTAATTTGTGACAGTTACGCTGCGATTTGGCAAAATCTCCGTTATACCTCTTACAATCTTTCCAGCTTTTCTTTCACTGCTTCCATTAGCCACATGGGTGTAGAAGTCGCGCCGCAAATGCCTACTTTATCATTCGCGTTAAACCATTCTGTTTGCAGCTCGTCGGTTTTTGAGATAAAATAGGTGTTTGGGTTGGTTTCTTTGCAGACATTATACAACACTTTGCCATTGCTGCTTTTGGTGCCGCTAACGAAGATGATTTTATCGAACTGAGTGGCGAATTTGCGCAGGTCTTTGTCGCGGTTGGATACCTGACGGCATATGGTGTCGTTAGCGTTTACGGTAATGCCTTTTTGCTCTAAA
>JAFADQ010000135.1 GCA_023424725.1 Bacteroidota bacterium | reverse complement strand
GTTAACAACAGGCGGCGGTTAAAATCCTGCCCAGGCATTTTGTGGCAGTTGGCCACTATACGGTCTGATGCGGCGAGCTGGTATACCAGAGCCGTGCCGAAGGTAAAAAACACCACATTGGTCTCTAACAGGTGTATTTTTACCAGTTGCAGCATTTCGTCTATCTGGGTTTGAAGCTCTTCGCGGGTATTGCCCGAGAAGCTGGAATGAAACCCGTAGGCATACCAGCGGCCGTCGCGCTCTACCATGGGCAGCTCTTCCTGCTCGTGCGGCAACAGAGCGGCCTCTATAAGCTCGAACTGCGAGATGGGGTTAAAAATAGTGCCGAAGGGGTTTACCAGCGTATCTATTTTATTGTTGTGAAGGCGCTGGCCAATAACATCTGAAAAGCACGAGCCCAGTGTAAGAAGCTTGGTGCCGATGCTTATTTTTTGTTCGGATTCGGGTATATGTAATTCTGTACGAAACTGCATGTAGTATGCCTTTATAAGGCTGAGTTTTAAAGCCGGACCGGGCCTTTGGTTTTACAGGCTACGGATTAAAAAATATCTGGCCCGGATAAGTGAGAATTTCCTGGTAATTGGCTCTTAATTAAAAAGATAGTTAAAAGAAAAAAGTCACATTTATTGCAAAATTACGTATAATATAGAATGGTTGATATAAAAATTGCCCAAAAACGGGTAAATAATAACCAAACTGCTATTGCAGCAGCCACGAGCCCGCGTTAGGGATAGAAGCGAAAATCCTTTTTTGAAGCTTTTCGCGTAAAAAAAGATTGCAGCGGATAGCCCGGGGCTTTAGCCAACGCCCAGCTGCTTTTGGGAAATTACCAATGGCGAAAACAAAATGTAACAGGCTGTAAAGGGCAAATAAGTGGCCATAACAGCATAAATATGGTGGCAACGTGCCGGCAGGCAATCGTAATTTTAAATTTTACATGCGTGCGCAGGCCAAATTACAAGGAAAGGAGCAAACTATGAAAATGCCAGAAAATATAAACAAAACCCGGAAGAGGCGCAGTAAGCACTTGCTACGTTTTTTGCCTCTCATAGCCCCTTTTATGCTGGCTACAGCATCGGCGCCTATGTCGGCCACGGCACCCGGCATTACCAAAACGCACGTTGTTCCGGTTACAATAGCTTATACGGGTTTCGAGCATTCTATTCATGAGATGTACGATGGCATGGGCCTGGAAAGCACCGGACTTAGCTTTAACGTTTTTGAAGAAGCGCTTACCGGTTATCTTAATTTGAAGAGCAACAATAAATTATCGGAAAAGCCGGTGCTCACGATTATAGACATGGAAAAATCGTCGAAAGAAAAACGGCTTTGGGTAATAGATTTGCAACAGAAGGATGTGCTGTTTTACACCTATGTATCGCACGGTAAAAAAAGCGGCGACGAATATGCTAAGAAATTCTCTAACATGGTAGACTCTAACATGAGCAGCCCCGGCTTTTATGTTGCCAACGAAACCTACTACGGCAAGCACGGTTTATCGCTGAAGCTTGACGGACTGGATGCCGGATTTAACACCAATGCCCGCGAACGCGCTATTGTTATGCACGGCGCCGAGTATGCAAGCGAAAGCACCATTAAAGCGCTTGGCTTTTTAGGCCGCAGCGAGGGTTGCCCTGCCGTACCAGACGAATTGCACGAAGACATAATTAACAGCATAAAAGGCAACACTGCCATTTATGTGCATGCCCCGGTAAAAAATTACTCGTCGGCATACCTTAACCAGGATTCGGCTGTGCAAACATTTACCGATTCGGGCGGGATAATTTAAGCGGCTATATTAGGAAATGGCACAAAAAAAGAGGCTTTCGCTGATATTGGAGAAAGCCTCTTTTTTGTGCCCTGACCGGTTTTACCTGCCTTCTGAATCTGTATGATTATGCCCCAAATAGTTTAACCGCAAAGAGCGCGAAGGAATTCGCAAAGAGCGCAAAGAAAACAAAAGAATTTAAAGCGAAATAAACAAATTACTCTTGTTCGCTTTACACATGGTATTAAAAACTTTGCGTGCTTTGCGAAAGTTCTGGCGGCCTTTGCGGTTTAGTTTTAATTGTTTTAAAAACTACGGAAAAGTCTGCAGCTGTAAAATTAAGCAGCTTTAATTCCTTAAAATTTGATTTTTAGTTTATTTGATGATGGCTTTGCCATGCCATAGCCCACGGTTTTAACCGTGGGAAAAGGATGAAAATGAGCTTCAAAACCGTTTTAACGGTTTCCTGAGTTAAAGGCTCATCAGTTTTAAATGGTTAAAACCATTAAGGCACCTTCAGTTTTCCAAACTCCCACGGTTAAAACCGTGGGCAATGGTTTAGTCAATTGCCATTTGCAGACTTTTCCGTAGTTTTTAAAAATGTTAAAAAGTAGCGCCATTATCGTAACTTCTGAATCCAGCATTTTTAGTAGATAAATGTTAAATCTAAGCAATGGTCACTATTTTATAAATCGAATTTTATAAACCTTACCTGGCTTGCTCTGGCAAATAATCTGCGGGTAGTGGTAAATTGGCCGCTTCGGGCTGCCAAATAAGCGATGCGATTTTATAGCTGTTGCCTATTTTAACGAACTGAATGCTGTTTACGCCCCGCATCATTGGCTTTGTATCGGTTTCTTTTTCTCTGGCTTCGTAGGTGCTCCATAAGTGAACAAGGTTTCCGTAGCGCTCTATTTTCCGGCTTATTTCAGATTCGAAAAACCCCTTTTCTTCCAGAAGTTTTCCGGAGGTTGCTATGTACTCTTCTGGCGAGATCTGTTTGTATGCCGGCTCGCCGTTTTTGCCGCTTACCATAACGCCCATTTGCGCGCCGGGCGCAAACATTGCCCTGAATTTTTCCCAATCGCGCTTATGCCCTGCCGGCCCCGAAATTACCGCATACAGCTCTCTGATGGCATGATCGAGGGCCGGATCGCCGGTTTGGGTAAGGGCAAGCTGCCCGGGCCGGTTTAAGTTGTTGGCCGGTATTTGTACTTTCGGATCTGGTTTTTTCTGCGCGAAAAGCGGGTGCCGGGCAATACACAACAGCAACAGCAGCGGCACATATACGAAGAATATTTTCATACCTGTAAACTTTACACCAACATAACAGCAAATAAACTCCCTTTTAGGATACGTAATTTGCTAAAATTAAGCTTAACCCGCAACAGTGCCTGATTTTACCAGCCGGGTGGCAAAAATGTAGAGATTTGAATAGTGTTTTAATCTGCGGCAGCCCATTTTTTGCCCCTTGCAGCCCAAATAAAGGTTTTAGAAAGCACTTTAAACCGAATGGTGAGCTATTATTTCCATACCCGGAAGTTAAGTTTTAACCTTTTCTCCATCACCAAAACCTTCCAGTCGGTAAACAAAACCAGAGCCATTGCACCAATGCCCAACAAACTGCCCAGCAATGTTTGCCACGATACTACGCCATCCAGGATCTCGGCGGTGTTGTCGGCGGCAAATTTACCTGCCAGCACCATTAGCATATCGCTTATAAATTTACCGACAAAAAATGCCGGCAAAATGTTAAGCGCCGGAATGCGCGCTATGCCTGCCACCTGAAATAAAGGTGTAGTTGGCAATGGAATAAGCGTATACAAAAAAACGAAGAGCAAGCTTCGCCACCGGTTTTGAGACAGCTTATTGCCCAGAAACTCAAGGTCTTCTGTTTTTTCTTTGCTTATAAATTTATCGGCGATAGACTTTATGTAAAGGCTCATGGTGTAGCGCCCAAGCATAGAACCGAAAACGCCAATTACCAATAAGGCCCAAACATTTAGCTGAAATTTGATTTGCAAAAACACCATAACCGTCCAGGCGGGCGGGGCCAGAACAGGAACCACATCTATCAGGAAGGTGGCAAGAAAAACCAGAAAATAATACAGCACCGGCTATTTATTACAGTACATTCAAAACTCGAATACAAACTTACCCTTTTGCAGATTCTGAAACAGGTTTTGGCCCTTTTAATTGCCAACTGTTGCCGCTATTTTAGTAAAACAAATACCTCGCTGGCAAAATACAACATGTGTTTGCCAGCCGGCAAAACAAAACCGGCACCTGCGCATCAGTAATACTGAAAAACAGGTGCCGGTTTTGCTTTGGGTAAGAGCGTAAATTAAACAGATCAGCTGCCTGCGCTGCTGCCCTCTACATCGCCGCCGTCTTCTACGCTGGCGTTGCCAAAACGGCCGCCTTTGTTTGGTTTGTTTGGTATGTTATTTATTCCGCCTTCTTTCGATAAGTTTTCAAAATGCTTCGGCTCGTTTTCTATTTTCGCGTTGGGCTTGTTATCGCCTTGCTGGTTGTTGTTATTGCTCTGGTTTTTATTTTTATCTGACATAACAATTCGTTTTTAAGTTAAACACATGGTATTGGCTTTTTTAACGTCATATCAGCGCTTTAGTTTAAGCAGAAGAGTAAATTATACTCAGAGATTTTCTAAATAAGTATAAGGGCGAATTTATATTAAACTATCCGTTGCCAAAGGCAGTGTGCCCACCATTACCGTTAACCTAAGCTTCAAAATCGTAGGGCTGAAGCCCAACGCTACGTGGCAAAAAGGAGTTAAATTTTATTGGTATACAGCACTAACAAGCGGCAGCAACCCGGCCTGAAGGCCTTGGAAACTGTGAATCAGGAATACTTAATTCGATGGCGCAACGTACCCAAGGCCTTCAGGCCGGAAAGCAAATTTCTAATACGCGAAGTAAACCAGATCAAACAAAAATATTCCTTATAAATGCGTAGCGTTGGGTTTTTAACCCTACGCGAAAAGCTTAGCCAGACGGCTATGGTGAGTACACTTGCGTGGGCGGTTTTAGTATTTTACCAAAAAAATATGGCCAGCTAAAACCAACCTATGAGGGGTAATAACGCCCCATACCATTAGGCAGGGGCACTAATATTTTAACCCAAAAGATAAAATGGGCAATAAGAGGCGGAGATACACTATACTAATTAAGCGCTAACAGAAGCCGAAACTTCGTTTAGAATCTGATCGCGCGAAGATTTACCGTAAAAACCGGCAATTAAATCGCAGATGCGTTTTTCTTCTGATTTCCAGTAAGCGCGGGCTTTACCCATAGAGTATTGCTGCTGGCGCTTGCATTGCTTAAGTGTAGAAGTTAGTTTCTCGAGGTTGTAAATTTTATTTTGATATATAGACATATAATATATACGTAAATTAAGATAAATAAGTTCCCCACACTACCTGGGCG